>CBFDDG010000168.1:0-9279 GCA_965603505.1 uncultured Phycisphaerae bacterium
GCCGCTCTTGAACGGTCACGACCTGATGCGCCTCGGGGCCGTGCGGGGGCCGGCGCTCGGACAGTTGTCCGAGGAACTCTACATGGCCCAGCTCGAAGGCGAGGTGCAAGCACGGGAGCAGGCCGAGCAGTGGGCTAAGGCCTGGCTCGAACGACACCGCTCGACAGAATGAGAAAATGCTGGAATCAGGTTTGTATTCTCCATCATGCAGCCTTTTACACTCCTAATCAAGCCATCCGGTTCGGACTGCAATATCGACTGTCGGTACTGCTTCTACAAGGGCCGTGACGCCCAATTCGGGCAGGGCCGGCAACGGATGAGCGATGCCGTCCTTGAGAAGATGGTCGAGGAGTACATGACGTTGGGTTTCCCGTTAGCGGGGTTCGCCTGGCAGGGAGGCGAGCCGACGCTGATGGGCGTGGATTTCTTCCGCAAGGCCGTTGAGCTTCAGAAGCGGTACGGCCAAGCGGGCTCGCAGGTCAGCAACACCATGCAGACGAACGCCACGCTGCTCAACGAGCAGTGGTGCCGGTTTCTGCGCGAGAACAAATTCCTGCTGGGCATCAGCATCGACGGGCCGAAAGAGTTCCACGATGCATACCGTCTGGACCACGCCGGCAACGGGACGTTCGATCGCGTGTTCCGAGGCATTCAGAGATGCAAGGAACACGGCGTGCCATTCAGCACGCTCGTTCTGCTGAACCATCGCAACGCGGACCACCCCGACAGGCTCTTTGATTTCCTGGTCGAGAACGACCTGACCTATATCCAATTCATCCCGTGCATCGAAGCCGATCCGGTCACGGGCCAGCCCGCCGAATTCTCGATCACGCCGCGGCAGTACGGGGACTTCCTGTGCCGGCTCTTCGATCTGTGGACCGCGCACGGCCCGGAGAAGATGAACATCCGCGACTTCGATTCCATCGTGACCTACTACGTGCTCGGCCACCATACCGTCTGCACGTACAGCCGGCAGTGCGCGGGATTCGTGGTCGTGGAGCACTCCGGCGACGCCTTTTGCTGCGAGTTCTTCGTCGAGCCGCAACGGCGGCTGGGCCGTCTTCTGGAGACACCACTGGCCGAGCTCGCCGCCTCCGGCATCAAGAGCACGTTTGCCCGCAGCAAGGAGCGCCTGTGCAGTCAATGCCTGGTGTGCCGGCATTTGGCGCTCTGCCGGGGCGGCTGCATGAAAGACCGAACCCGCTTTCACCCGGAGCAGCCCGGCCGGAGCAGCTTCTTCTGCGATAGCTACAGGCAGCTCTTTGATTATTCCGTCCCGCGATTCATGCAGATCGCGGCGGCGGTGAAACGAGGCACCCTCGCCCGCCGTACGCGTTCGGCAGAGACTATCCGCCTGCAGCTTTAGCGGGTGCGTGTGGAGCGTTCATTCGGCCGTCGGGCCATCCGAGGCGTTCGGCACTTTGAGGCGATGACCGCATTGCGGGCACTTCGCAGTGCGGCCGGCATAGCGTGCCGGCAGCTTGATCCTCCTGCCGCATTTGCACATGAGCCGCACATAGCCGTCCGGCATCGTCACTGCGGCCTTTGCCTGCAGCGGAGCGGCTTGGTGGGAATCATCCCTGTTCGGGATCGCGACGTTGCCTCCGCAAGCTGGGCATCGTACCACCCTGCCCGCGTACTGTCGCGACACTTCAATGATCTTGCCGCAGGTGCAGGTCGTGCGGATGAAACCATCGGCCAACGGATCGAGCTGTGCCTTTTCGGGTTCAGAGTCGCCCCCGGGCGCCGGCTCCGGCTGATCTCCGTGTTTGGTTGCCGGCAGACCGAGCCGGGCGTAAGCGGCATCGAAGGAGCCTTTCTTGTGCCCCTGCTGCCGCTCCTGCCACCATTCCAGCAAGGACTTCTCGTACCGCTCCATCGTGATCCAGCCGGTCCTGCACATGAGCCACGCCATGCCGAAGCCCGCCGCGAAACCGCCGACATGGGCGAAGTAAGCCACGTTCGAGCTGCCGCGGAACACGGCCAGACCAAAGACGTCCCAGAACAACCAGAAGAGGATCATCGACACGCTGCCGACCGTGAACCAGCGGATGTAAATCGGCAGGATGAGCCAGAAGACAAACAAACAGGTGATCTCATTCTCGAAGAACAGAAAGAGGTACATCCCAACGATGCCGTTGATGGCTCCGCTGGCTCCGACGGCGCTGTCGGCGCCGCCGAGCAAATGGGCAACGGCCGCCACCATGCCCAGGAACACGTATAAGGGAAGATACCGGAGATTTCCGACCTTGGCGCAAATCGCGTTGCCGAATATCCAGAGGAACCACATGTTGCCGAGAAGATGGAAGAGGCCGGCGTGCAGCCACATGTACCCGACCATCCCCTTGAGACTCCAGCCGTGCAGGATCAACTCGCCTGTGATTCCTGGTGGCTCGTGGAGTTCTCGCGGCGATGGCTCGGCAGTCCCGCCGGGCGATGTCGAGTCTGAGTTACGAAACTGCCCCGGAGCCACGGGTGGATGGTCCTGTGCCTCGTATCGACCAGGATCGACAATCTGCAGCCAGAAGACGCCGATCGTGGCGAGGATGATCAGCCAGTTCATCACGGGCCATCGGTCCTGGGGGACGTCGACTCGCCACGGAATGATGAAGAACATCTCTCTCCATTCTCTCAGAACACGGTGCCTGCCGTATCATCAGGCTTGGTCGCATTTTACCAAAACCGCCGGAAGAGGTACATAGCATCCGCCTACAGGACAGACGCACGAGCCGTCTGAATTCTTCATCGCAGACTGGGGATCGCCCGTGCGTTATACATTCAGGGCCTCGTATACGTCTGCCAGCGGGATTTCGGCGTAGCAGATCGATGTGTCGGCGGCGCCGTAGTACATCTTGAGTATCTCCTCTTCGACGAGCAGGCCGCAACTGAAAACGACGTTCCCGAAGAAGCCGGCGCATTCGTACTGGGCCTGCGGCTCGAAGATGGGCTGCTCGGCCCGTGCCAGCACGCGCCAGGGCTGTTCGCCGTCCAGGAGCACGGCGCCCAGGCAGTAGCGATTTTCGCGGTTCGCGCCGTGATAGACCTCGATCCATCCTTCCGGCACCCGGAAAGGGACGGCGCCGGCGCCGATGCGGGTCTCATCCCACATTGCGTCCCGTGTTCCCATGAGAGGCCGATGACGGCCCCAGCAGATCAGATCGGGCGATTCGGCGATCCAGATGTCGTTGCGGCGGAACAGCGACGACTGGGGCCGATGCAGGGCGTGGAACCTGCCGCCGACCTTGGCCGGAAAGAGCACCACGTCCTTGTTATCCGGGTGGAAGAGGATCCCATGGCGCTGGAACGATGCAAAGTCTTGCGTCGAGGCCAGGCACGTGGTCACGCCGAGGGGCGAGACCGCGACGCACGAGATGTAGTACGTTCCGTCGAGGCAGGTGATCCGCGGGTCCTCCATGCCAAACGTCTCGTACGCATTCGCCGCGGCAAGCACCGGTGCATCAGCGATCTGAAATCGAATCCCATCCGTGCTGCGGGCCAGGCGCAGATGTGAGATGGACGTGAGGTAGGTTTCCTTTCCACGGACGATCAGCCGGGGATCGGAGAAGTCGTTCAGCGGGTCATTTCTGGAAAAAGGGCGAACGACCATCTCATGTGCGTCCACGTCATAGATGGGACACAGAACAGGGTCGGCGCCACCGTCAGTCGGTCGCTCGGCCACCCGCAGCAGAAGGACCACCTCATCGCGGAATCGGGCCACACCCGCGTTGAAGACCCCGATGACTTCGAAATCCTCCCGCGAAGGCTTTATCTCCTCCGGCCGGATGATCGGATTTTCTGGTGCACGAGAGACCGCCATGACTGAATTCCTTGCGTCCATACAATCGGCAGCATCAAACCTGGACTGGCCCAAGCGTAGCGGCTTTCGCCCGTGGAAGCAAGATGCATACGGCCCCTGATCGGTTCCCGGGCCTTCTTCACGCCGGTATGCCTTTGATTCTGCCGGCATGTGTGGTAAAATAGGATAGGAATTGTTCGTGAGTCTCTGCCGGTTAGGCCGGATAAGGGTTCCAGCCGCGGCGGAGGAAATTGCAGAACCCGGATTCGTGTCCGTCGTCTCGTCTCGGCGGCACCGGAGTGAGGAAAAGATGGTATTCGAGTCAGAAAAGAGCGTCATCCTGCTTTGGGTGTATATCCTTGGGCTTGCGTGTCTGGCCATCGCGGCGGAAGCCGATCCTACGATTACCGTCCTTGAGGGTCAGGCGGCTGACGTCCCGGTTGTCATCAATGAGTTTCTTGCCTCCAATTCGGGCGCGATGTACGTGGACCCCCAAGGCGAGGCGGACGATTGGATCGAGTTGTACAATGCGGGAGACGTTCCAATCGACGTGGGCGGCATGTATCTGACGGACGACGAGGCCACCCCGACAAAATGGCGGATTCCGGCCGACGATCCTGCCGTGACGACCATTCCGGCCGGCCGGCATCTGCTCATCTGGGCCGATCGGGACGTTGCTGATCCGGGTCTGCATGCGGACTTCTCCCTCAGTGCGGGCGGCGAAGAGATCGCGCTGTTCGACGCGGATGGGGTCACCCTGATCGATAGCATCCGTTTCGAGCAGCAAATGTCGGATGTCTCTTACGGCCGGGTCCCCGATGGGAGCGATACGTGGGTGCTGATGTGGTTTCCCTCCGCGGGCGGGCCGAACTTTCAGATTTTCCAGGGAATCGTCGACAGGCCGAAATTCAGTGTCGATCATGGCTTCTATGACAGCGAGATTTCCGTCGCCATTACGTGTGAGACCGAAGGGGCGATGATCTATTACACGACGGATGGGAGCGACCCGTACATGGCCGACGGCACTCGTCCCGGCCCGAGGGCCGCCCCCTATACGGGGCCCGTACGAATCAATAAGACCACCTGCCTGCGGGCCGTTGGCGTGAAGATGCTCTCCCAGCCTTCACCGGCAGAAACGCGGACGTATTTCTTTGTTGATGACATCATCCACCAGTCTCCGACGGGAGCCGCGCCGGGATACGGATGGCCCAGCGGCAACGTCAGCGGCCAGACGATCGATTACGGCATGGACCCCGATGTGGTCAACGACCCGCGTTACAGGGACCTGATGGACGATGCTTTGCTTTCCATCCCATCGATCTCGCTGACGACGGACCTGGCGAATCTCTTCGACTCGCAGAAGGGCATTTATGTCAATGCCCGCGCCCAGGGGCAGAGTTGGGAGCGGCCTGTCTCGGTCGAGCTGATTTATCCCGATGGGGCGGAGGGTTTTCAGATCGACGCCGGCCTGCGCATTCGCGGGGGCTACAGTCGCAGCGGCGGCAATCCCAAGCACGCGTTTCGACTGTTCTTCCGCATGGAGTACGGCGCATCGAAGCTCGAATATCCGCTGTTCGGCGACGAGGGCGTGGACGAATTCGAGAACGTCGATCTGCGGACCAGCCAGAACTACTCCTGGAGCTTCGAAGGCGGCAACCGGGACACGTTCGTGCGCGAGGTCTTCTCGCGCGATACGCAGCGTGACATGGGCCAGCCCTATACCCGAAGTCGTTACTATCATCTCTACATCAACGGCCACTACTGGGGCCTGTTCCAGACGCAGGAGCGCTCCGAGGCGTCGTACGCCGAGACGTATTTCGGCGGCGATAAGGAGGATTACGACGTCGTCAAATCCCGCGCGGGCAACGGCGGCTACGATATCGAGGCGACCGACGGCAATCTCGACGCCTGGCGCGAGTTCTGGGAGGCCGCCGAAACCGGCTTCGACGCCGATGCGACCTACTACCGGGTCCAGGGCCTGAATCCCGATGGGACGCCCAATCCCGATTATCCGAAGCTGCTCGACGTGGATAACCTGCTGGATTACATGCTCTGCACGTACTACGTGGGCGATCCGGACGGTCCTGTCAGCGCGTGGGCGCGCGTCGCGAACAACTTCTACGCGATCTACAATCGGGCCGAGCCGGAAGGATTTATCTTCTTCCGGCACGATGGCGAGCACTCTCTCTACGGGCTGAACGAGTCCCGCCTCTTCGCGGCCACCACGGTCGCCGTGGGCGCGCGGTTCAACCAGTCGAACCCTCTGTGGTTGCACACCCATCTCATCGTCCATCCGGAATACCGGATGCGTTTCGCCGACCGCGTGTACAAGCATTTCTTCAATGATGGTGTGCTCATGCCGGGCCCGTGCATCGACCGTTTCATGGCCCGCGCCGCCGAGATCGACCTGGCGATTATCGCCGAGTCGGCACGATGGGGCGACGCCAAGCGATCCAAGCCCCGCACGAAAGATGACGACTGGCTGCCGGATATCAACGGCATGGTCGCCAGCTATCTTCCCTTCCGGACCGGCGTTGTGCTCAACCAGCTCAAGTCGCAGGGCTGGTATCCCAGCGTGAACCCGCCGACGTTCAGTCCGCACGGCGGGCACGTCCCGGCGGGCGTCAGCCTGCAGATGCAGGCGTCAAATGACGTCTACTACACGCTGGACGGCACGGACCCCCGATTGCCGGAGAAGCCGACGAGCCTAGTGTCCGTACAGACGCTTGTGCCCGAGCGTGCGACGAAGCGGGTCCTCGTGCCCACGCAGGATATTGGCGATGCCTGGAAGGGCGGTGCGGTCTTTGATGATTCGGGCTGGAGGCTCGTCACCGGCAGTCCGGGCGGAGTCGGATATGAGCGGAGTTCGGGATACGAGTCGTTGATCAGCTTCGACGTGGGCTCACATATGTACGGCGTCACGAATGGCTGCTATGTCCGCATTCCCTTCGATGTCGCCACAGATCCGGATGAATACGACACAATGGTTCTGAAGGTCCGGTACGATGACGGTTTCGTCGCCTATCTCAACGGCGTCGAGATCCAGCGGACCCTGGTCAGCGGCACGCCGAGATGGAACTCCAGTGCCGACGGCAACCATGAGGCCGATGCCGCCGAGTCTTTCTTCATCAGCGGTTTTCTCGACCGGCTGCGGCAAGGGCAGAATATTCTCGCCGTCCACGCACTCAATGTCTCCACGACCAGCTCCGACTTTGTCATCTCGGCGGAACTGGAAGTGGGCAAGAGCACGGCCCCGCAGAGCGGCGGCGTCGCTGCCACGGCGATCCACTATACCGGGCCTGTGACACTGACCGAGAGCACCGTCGTAAAGGCCCGGACGCGCAGCGGCAATGCGTGGAGCGCCCTGAACGAGGCGGTCTTTGCCGTTGGTCCGATAGCCGAGAGCCTGCGAATCAGCGAGATCATGTATCATCCGGCCGACACGGGCAATCCCGATGATCCGAACGCAGAATACATCGAGCTGACCAACGTTGGGACTGAGACCATCAACCTGAATCTGGTCCGGTTCACGAACGGCATCGACTTCACCTTCCCGAGCGTCGATCTGGTCCCCAACGGCTACTGTCTCGTGGTCAAGGACCCGGCGGCGTTCGAGGCCCACTATCCTGGCATCCTGCCCGTCGTCGAGCAGTACGCGGGGAGTCTGGGCAACGGAGGCGAGCGGATCGAGTTGCAGGACGCCGCGGGCACGGTCATCCACAGCTTCCGGTACGAGGACGACTGGTACAGTCTCACCGACGGCCTGGGCTTCTCGCTCACGGTTCAAGATCCGTGGACGGCCGACCCGGATGCCTACGGCGACAAGACCCTCTGGCAGCCAAGCGCGGAGGCCGGCGGATCACCCGGCGGCCAATAACGATCCAATGCTGTGACGCGCGATGTCACCATCACGTGGGCCAGGATCGATACTCGCGCCGCAAGAACGTGCCGTGAGGCTGCCCTTCTTCCTGTGCTGCTGTGTTCGCACTGTCACTCCCTCGCGGAAGATTGACTTCGTGCCGCCTTTATGCTATAGTTAAGTCAAGTATTTCACGATAGTTATGTGACAAAAGAGTTTGCTGTCGTTCAGGAACGGAACGTGTGATGCTCATGGCCCCGAGGGTGCTTCTCTTGCTTGTGGTTTTGTCGGCTTCTTCAGTCGTTCTTGGGCGCGACGACCCGGAGTTGCCCTGGAAGCATGAGATCGCCGTTCCGGGCGATCCGTTTGTGAGCTGGACATCGCCGCCCTATATCAAGTTCACAATCATCACCAAGGAAGGATTCGATCCGAACCTCGTTTACTTCCAGCATTCGGGGCAGTACGAGTTCCATTTCGATTTCGCGCTGGAGCATCTTGAGCCCTTCATCGGAATGACGATCGAGGAATTCGACCGTGTCACGCTCCATGCGGCCGGCCAGCAGGCGGTGCTGGGGGCCGCCATCCTGCCGCCGTGGCGCGAGCCGCCGTTCAACGAGTACGGCATTCAGCTCGTTCGCAACGATCCTTATTCGCGGGAAGAAATCGCCGAGTGGTTCTATTTGGTAAAGGCTTCCGTCGTTGCCGACCCGAACGTCACGGCTTACTACTTCCCGACCTACGAGCAGTACCCCGTGGCGCAGCAGAATCGCCAGTGGTTCAAAGAGCAGGGGATCCCCATCGGCTCCACGGCACAGTGGGCCGAGGGTAATACGAGCTATTCCGAAGGCTGGGCTCTTGGGACGCTCAAGTTCATCCCCGCGGCGCAAATCCAGGCGGCCTACGTCGCAGGCGAGTTGCAGTCGGGGGACATCCTGCTGACCGACGGGGTGCCCGCCGAGGTCCCCTCCGTGGCGGGAATCATCACGTTGATGCCCTCGACGCCGAACTCGCACGTCGCGATCCTGGCACGCTCCCAGGGCGTGCCGTTCGTCCACATGGCGCTGCAGCGCGACGCCGCCCGCGCGCAGGCGTTCGTCGGGCAATACGTCTATCTGGCCGTCACGAAAGATGAGCACGAGCAGTCGTGCCGGGTCAAGCTCCTCGACGTCGGATCTCTCAGCGACGCGGAGAAAACTTCGCTGCTGGCGCTCAAGGAGGCGCCGCCTCTGACCCTATCGCCGATGGCGTCTCGCGGCGAACTCTGGGCGGATACGAACGACCTGCTGCCGGCCGATATTCGCTTCTTCGGCGGTAAGGCCGCCAACTTCGGCATCCTGCGCCGGGCGGTCCCGGACAACTCGCCGTCGGCGATGGCCTTCTCCTTCGATTTGTGGAACGCCTTTCTCGATCAGCCGGCGTTTGGTGCAACGCTTCGCGAGGAAATCGGCGCGCGTCTGTCGAACACCGCGACCTATCCACCCGAAGACGTGCGAGCCCTGTCCAACGATCTGGCGGTGATTCGCAGCCTGTTCACGAGTTCGGAGATAACGCAATTCCATCCGGACTTGGAGTCGGTGGTTCTTGACGCCCTCCAGGGGTTCGGGTTCGATCCGAACAGCAAGAT
>CBFDDG010000169.1:0-9257 GCA_965603505.1 uncultured Phycisphaerae bacterium
TCGCCCAACCCGTACGTGCAGGAGCATGCGGACCTGATCGACAGCATCCGCCACGGAAAAGGCCTCAATGAAGGCGTCCAGGTGGCCGAAAGTACAATGGCCGCCATCGCCGGGCGGATGAGCGCCTATACCGGCCGGGCCATGAAATGGGATTGGGTGATGAACCAGTCGAAACTCGACCTGAGCCCGGCCAGATACGAGTTCGGGGACGTGCCCGTGGACCCGGTCCCGGTTCCGGGCCGGACGAAATTGATCTGATACCGGGGCCAACAAGTTTGACCGCGCCACCAGGACGGGTGCAATTCTCAATCATACTACGTATGAGATGGTTGATTGGCATTTTTGTTGCCTTGACGTTTCAGCAGTCGTGGTGGTTGGGCTCTCTGAATGCGGTGCCCAAGGCCACGGTCGAGGGCTATCCGTCTGTCCCCGCGGGGGCCGCGCCGGTCTGGCGCTTCTGGTCACCCGTGTACCAGAGGCATTTCTACACGATCCGCGAGGCGGAGAGGGACAAAGTGCTCGACCGTCTTGGGCACGTATGGACGTATGAGGGAATCGCCTATCGTGCCTTCCCGTCGTGCAGCGTCGACGGACTGGCGCCGGTCCATCGCTTCTGGTCCGACCGGATCCGGGCCCACTTCTACACGATCTCAGAGCGGGAGCGAGACAAGCTCATCAACGATTACGCGTCGGTGTGGACGTATGAGGGCGTTGCCTTCTACGCCTATCCGGCGGGCCGGCAGCCCGGCGGCACCATAGCGGTCCATCGCTTCTGGTCGGATGCCCTGCGGACCCATTTCTACACGACGAGCGATCCGGAGCGGTTCAAGCTGGCCGGCCTGTATTCTCATCTCTGGGATTACGAGGGCGTGGCGTGGTACGCCTACCCGTCGGACATCAATTCGGTTGCGACGATCGTGAACGGCCCGTACCTTCAGCAAGTCAAGCCGGATTCAGTAACGATCGTATGGGAGACCGATATCCCGGCCGATAGCGAGGTGCGCTATGGGGTTGGCACGTCGGAAGAGTTCATCGTCTCCGATCCTGCGATGGCCACCTTGCACAGGCTCGTGCTCGCCGGGCTCGTTGCGGATACTCTCCATGCGTACCGGGCGACTTCCGGAGGAAGTTTCAGTACAGGCACGTTCGAAACGGCCCCCGCCGCCCAGCGACCGTTCCGCTTTGCCGTCTACGGCGACACGCGGACGTATCCCGACACGCACCGACAGGTGGTAACCGGCATCATCCAGAGCGGGCCGGAGATTGCATTCCACACGGGCGACATCGTCGGTCGCGGCAGGGATTATTTCGTCTGGGAGACGGAGTTCTTCGATCCCGCGAGCGAGTTGATATCCCATACGCCTGTTGTGCCGGTCCCCGGGAACCACGACTATGCCGGGGAGGGACCGCCCTGGTTCTACTACTATTTCGACCGGCCCCTCAATGAGGGCTGGTTCTCAATGACGTACGGGAGCGTGCGATTCATCGGACTGGACACGAGTGTCGCCTACTGGCCCGGCAGCCCTCAGTACGAGTGGCTCCTGCGGGAGCTTGGTTCGGCCGAGTACGGCAATGCGACCTGGCACGTGGTCATTTTCCACGAGCCGCCGTTTACCTGCACGACCGGACACACGGACAACGCCGTGGTTCAGAGCCACCTGGTCCCGCTGTTCGAGCCGTACGGCGTGGACGTCGCTTTCCAGGGGCACAGTCACGCATACGAGAGATATTTGCACAACGGCATTTACTACATCGTCACGGGCGGTGGAGGCGGACCTCTGTACCCGCTGGCGCCGGATACCGTGCCGCCGATTCGGGAGTTCGGCCTGGCCGTGCATCACCACTGCGTGGCGGATGTGGACCCGGCGGCGGGAACTCTCACGATCACGGCGGTGGACATGGACGGCCAAGTCTTCGACAGGGTCGAGCTGTCCGCAGCGCAACAGGAATAGAGTCATCGGAGGCGTGACACATCTTTGCGCGGACTCGATCTCCTCAAAAAAGGCTTGTGGAGACGCCGCACAAATCATTCTAATGTGAGGCCGACGCAGCTTACTTTTTGCGTGTTGTCAGGAAATGAGATGAACGATCGTCGAGTGGCCGGATCTGATGTCCTTCACGTGGGGGTCCTGACCGGGCTGTGTCTGCTCATCGGCGTTTTCCTGATTGTCACCACGGTCCTGATCGCCCGGGATGGGGTCTTCTACATCGAACGGGCGCAGCAGCTTGCGGAAGATCCCGTGGGCGTGGCCCGGGGTCATCCGCCCGGGTATCCGCTGTTGTTGTGGATCGCCCACAAGGCGGCGCTTCGGTTTGCCGGGAACGACTCGCCGCTGCTGTGGGTCTATTCGGCGCAGGCGATCACCCTTCTGTGCCGGGTGCTCTCGCTGATTCCGCTGTACTTCCTCGGCCGGCTTCTGGTGGGGACGAAAGACAGCTTCTGGGCCGTTCTGATCCTCATTTTCCTGCCCTATCCCGCCGAGTACGGCAGTGACGTTCTGCGGGAGTGGCCGTACGTGCTTTTCCTTGCTCTGGGCTTCTGGCTGCTGGTTTGGAGTCTGCGCAACAGGCGCTGGTGGGCCCTCGTTTTGGTGGGTCTGATCGCGGGGCTGGGCTATCTCATTCGCCCCGAATCGGCACAGTTGATCTTTTACGCTCTGCTGGGGCTCGTTTGCTGCGGGCTCACAACGGACAGGTCGTTCCATCAGCAATCTGCGATCAGCAATCTGAAATCGAAGATTATGCCGGTTGTTGGGGGGCTCCTGTTGTTCGCAGGATTCGCCGTACCGGTTGGACCCTACGCCTATGCTGTGGGGAGCATTGTGCCGCACCCGTTAAGGCCGCGGCTCGTCAATGCGCCGCCGGTCATCAGCGCAGTGGGGTCGAAAGCGGCGGTAGGCGAGGCGCTTGAGTTCGAGGTCTGCGCCGGTGAGCTTCTGGAACTGCAGATCGAAGCATTTGATCCCGACGGCGGTCCACTGACGCTTTCCATGGCGGGCGTACCGGTCGGGACACGACCTGTATACCAGTTTCGATCCGGCGCCAGCGGCGCGCCCTTCTGGACGATCTCCGACCGTGAGAAGGGTTCGCTGCTTGCGACGTATCGCCAGGAGGTTTGTGGTTACGAGGGTATTGCCTGGTATGCCTATGAGGAGCCTTCTGCGAGAGCGGGATTGCAGGGCGTCCACCGGTTCTGGTCGCCGAGTCAAGGACGGCATTTCTTTACGGCGGACCCACTGGAGAAGGAGGCCGTCCTCAAGGAATCGCAGGAACCCTGGAAATATGAGGGGATTGCTTTCTATGCCTATGCCGAAGGGGGTGGTTCCGCCGACGCCGTACCGGTGTACCGATTCTACAGCGAGCAGAGGGGATATTTCTGGGTGGCCAGGCAGGCACAAGCGGTGGCCCAGGGCGACGCGCCGGCCGAGGTAGTCGCATGGTACGTGCCTGTAGCGGGCGAGCCTCCCGCCGGTGCTGTGCTTGAGGACCGGACCTTCCGATGGCGGCCCGGACCTGATTCGCGGGGCGAGCATCAGATCAATATCATCGCTGACGAAGGACAATTGCAGAGCTGTCAACTGGTGCGGATTCGCGTTGTGCCGCGTCCGGCCGGTGCGGCGGGGGCCGCCGCCTGTTCTTGCTCGCAGTACGCCGGTCTCTCGGATTTCCCGGAGGCGGTCGACAAAGTGTTCGATGCGATAGCCGAGAGCCTCATGGTGTTCTTTCTGGTGCCGTGGCTGCTGGGCCTGTATTACCGGCTTCGGTACAAGGCTGAGCCGTTGGAACGGACGTTGATGATTGCGGTTGTGGCGATGAGTGTCGCCCTGATGCTCGTGCGGCACATGTGGTTCGGGCCCCAGATGAGCCGGCGATACAGCCTCGGGCTGATCGCACTGACCATCTTCTATATCCCGACGGGTTTGGCCCTCATGGCGCAGTGGCTGGGCCGGATCGGACGCTCCCGGGACGCCCACAAGGTATCCGCCGATGACGGAAGGTCCCGCGGTTTCTACATCCTTGTGGCGATCGGCATCGGGATCTGCGTGCCGAAGCTTCTGGCGTCTCTTCATGCTCGCAAGGCGGGCTACCGAGCCGCCGCGGAATGGCTTCGCGAGAATACACGGGCGGACGATGTCGTGGCCGTGCCGGACCTGCGCATCAGTTTTTACGCGGATCGCCCGAGAGTCATCCGTGGGTGGTACCCGGACCTGCAAAAAGCCGATTACATCGTGAGGATCATCGACAGCAAAGCCGAGCCGCCGGTGGCGGACCGCTGGTCCAGAGAGCATTCTCTTCCAGCCGATACGACGGGCGGTAAGAGACTCGTCATTTACAGGAATCACGAACCCAGAGAATAGAGGCTCCGTTCCGGGACTGATGGAAGAACGATTGGCTCTGGACAAATGGAAACGTCTCGCCTATACCGTATGAGCAACGGTACACGAGCTTCCGCGCAAGGTTGTTATGGAATGAGTATACTCTTTCTCAGGAAAGCATGGGAGATTGCACGCAAACCGGACGTGTGCGGCAGGCCCTGGCACGTCCAGCTCGAGGTGACTACCCACTGCAACCTGGCCTGCTATATGTGCGTGCGCAATGAGGCGGTCAAGCATCCTCAGCACCTTTCGTATGATGACTTCCTGCGTCTGTTCGATCGGATCAGGCCCCGCCGGCTGACGCTCTCGGGGGCGGGCGAACCGCTGTTGCACCCCGACCTGGCCCGCATGATCGGCCACGCCCAGCGGCACGGAGCCCCGACGATGATTCCGAGCAATGGGACGCTCCTGCGCCGGCCGGAGCTGGCCGAGAGCATCGTGGCGGCCGGGTTGAGGACGATGAAAATCTCCCTCGACGCGGCCAACCCGCAGACGTATGCGGCCATCCGGCGTCAGGACTGCTTCGACGGGATTATCGAAGGGATCAGACTGGTCGATGCGCTGAAGAAAAAGAGAATGACCCGCTTTCCGGAGATCCGCTTGGATGTCGTCATCCTGAAAGAGAACTACGCGGAGATTCCGGATATCATTGCCCTGGCCCGAGACCTCCAGATCGGCACCATCTTTTTTCGCGCCTTGCAGGTCAGTGGCATCGGGGCAGCGCGGGAGCAGGAGATTGGCAGGGACCTCGATTTCGAGGCCCTCTACCGTGCGGTGCGGGCCGGCCGTGCGGAATCCGCCCGGCTCGGCGTCCGAACCAACCTCGGGGACATCGCGCGTGATTTCGAGTCCTATCGGTCCCTGTACGTAGAACAAGACGCGGCGCTGTCCAGGCAAGTCTGCCTGCTGCCCTGGCTGCAATGCTTCATCTCGGTCCGCGGCGAACTCTCGCCCTGCTGTGCCACCTGCACCAATGAGGGCATCTCCGCCGGCAATGTCTTCGATCGGGATTTCGAGGCGGTCTGGAATGGCGAGAAGATGCAGGCCATACGACGCCGGTTCCGGAGTAAGCGCAATGCGTTTGCAGTCTGCCGCGATTGCATTCCTCGCAGCCTGCCGGTCCTGCTGAAGATGAGCTCCCTGTTGCCCGGTTTCATGTCCCGGCGGGCGGGGACGACAGTCACAGGGCGGCTTTCTGCGCGGATTGTCTGACGGCCTATTGCTCGCCATTGGAGCGCAGTTGAGCGGCGAAGAGAAATCTCCTCCAGGATGAAAGGGCCTTGAGCAGGATGCCCGAATAGATGAGCAGGTTCGTGACCGAGGAATGGTCTTTGGCGAAGTGCTTCTTGTGAAACAGGTACATGGCCCGGTAGAACTCCACGGCGGCCTTGCGGCTGTTGTACTTGGTGGACTCGCCTTTGTAGTGGACGATCTGCGCGGCGGGATAATAGGCGACGGCCCAGCCGGCCCGCTTGGCGCGCAGGCACCAGTCGAGCTCCTCCCCGTACAGGAAGAACCGCTCATCGAGCAGGCCGATGTCGGCAACCGCTTTTTTGCGAATCATGAGAAACGCCCCGGAGACGGCATCGACCTCGTGGGTCCGATCAGGATCCTCATAGGTCATGTTATACTGCGCCATCGTCGGGCTTTGGGGGAAGAGCCTGCTCAATCCGATCAGACGGCAAAAGGCCACCTTCGGGGTGGGAATGCTGCGCCGGCAGGCGAGCTGGAGCGTGCCGTCCCGGTTGAGGACCTTGCAGCCGGCGATCCCAACCTCCGGATGCTTCTCCATAAACCTGAGCACCCGCTCAATGGCGTCCCCGATGACCAGCGTATCAGGGTTGAGAAGCAGGATATAGTCGGACCGGCTCTGGGAGATCACGATGTTATTGGCCCTGGAGAAGCCGACGTTGGCTCTGTTCTGAATGACCTGGACCATGGGAAACAGCGACTTGACCATAGGCACGCTCTTGTCGCGGGAATTGTTGTCGACTACCCAGACATCCATGGGTGTGCCGTTGGCGCCGGCATAGACCGATTCCAGGCAACCTTTCAGCAGCCTCTCGGTATTATAGTTCACGATGATGATCGACAACGTCATTCGTCGGGTCCACTCAATTTCAACTCTCAAGTGTCATATCGGGCTGGGCGAGGCCCTGCTTGAGGCCCTCCTCGAACATCGCTCCGCCCGGAGACGGCTCGCCGACTCCGACGGGAGCGAGATCGGACCTGCTTTCATACATGGCTCAACATCTTGTATATACGAAGCTGTTGTCGCGCTATTGTATCAACTTGGAACGGACTCTCAACCCTAATTCTGGCCGCTTCGGTCATGGCGCGGAGCTGCGGCTGCGGCATTGCCTGGAGCGTGAGCAGCGCCTCGGCGATGGCCTCGGCATCGCACGCCGGCACCACGAATCCGGTCCGGGGCATCACACTCCTGGCGGGGACCAATCACATTATGGGGAACCGCAATCACGCACTCCATCCCATGGATGGCCGCCAGGTTCCGCAGGGAGGATTCCGGGCTCAGCTTGCCAATGCCGTAGGGATCCTGGGGTCCGGGCGTCATATCCTCGGTAAAGGGGGTCGTCTCCTGCTCGGCGCAGCGGGCCATGCTGGTAGCCGCCCGTCAGGTTGTCACAGCCGACGACCTCATGCCGGTCCGCCAGAGAAGCGTCCGCCAGATGGCTCCCCAGGAATCCTGCCACACCACTGACAAAGACTCTCATTCATACCTCCAAAAGGACCGTCGTCTAATACATCACGAGCACCACGCCTGCTCCATTACTCCATATCGTCAACGCCAACTCAAATACTTCCGGAAATCTGTATACAGCACATGCGGGGACCGCACGTATTGTGCCGTCTGCGCTCGGGCCCGATTCAGGATCCGCCGCCAATGCCCGTTGTAGGGATGAAACCGCTCCTTCACCTCTCTTTCCACGGCGGCAAACTCCTCCGGCGTCGTGGTTTCCACGTGGCGCCTGGGGGCCGCCCTGTAATAGTCATTGGGCAACGTGGCGTAGAAGTCTGACTCCGTCACATCAGAAGCCGATCAGCCTGTAGAACGGAGGGTCTATCAACAGGATTTTCGCTACCGCTCCTTATTCCTTTCCCCCTCCCATTGGGGGCCAAAGCAGAGGGTCTGCGGCGCCGCGCGTACCCGGCCGCTTCATGCTTTGGTAAACCTGCAACTGTCGTCGGGCCATTGCATCAATTCCGAACCCGTCCTCAACTGTTTTTCTCGCCGCCTCGGTCAGCCGGCGGGCCTGGTCTTCGGGCATGTTCTGGTATGCCAGCACCGCCTCGGCAATGGCCTCGGCATCGCGGGCCGGCACGACGAGCGCGGTCCGCCCGTGATGGACCAGCTCGCCCACGGCGCCAACGTCCGTCGTCACCACGGGCGTTCTCATCGCCATCGCCTCCAGCAGCACGTTCGGGCAGGATTCGCGAATGGAACAGAGCACGAACACATCCAGGGCGGCCAGCACGTCCGGCACATCATCGCGGAAACCTGTATAAATCACGTCGTTCTTCAGCCCGAGCTCCGCCGTAAGCTGCTGCAGTTGCCCCCAGCAGCGCAGATCCGTTTCCAGCTTTCTGCCCACCAGTACGAACCGAGCGGTCGGAATCTGTTTCTTGATACGTGCTGCGGCTTGAAGGAAGTACGCATGGCCTTTGAACCGGTTTACGTTGCCGATTGTGCCGACAAGCGGGCCCTCCAACGGAGCGCGCAACTGCTCTCTCACTCTCCGGCGTGCGCCGGCCTTGCGCTCGCCGGGGTCGAACTTCTGCGTGTCAACCCCGGGATAGATCACGACGGTCTTGGCATGGAGCCGCGGACGCGACCCGGTGCGGTTCTGCTTGAGTTGCTCGCCCTGGACGACAACCGTTGTGGACAGCCGCGCCACGAGGGGCAGGATCAATCTCTCGATCGGGCCGGGAAGGTGGTCGTTATAATGCCAGACGATCGGGACCCGGCTCAACGCCGCCGCAAGCGCCGGAACGATATTGGTGACCCCGTCGACATCTGCAACGTCGATGCCTGCGGATGTGAGGATCCGCCGCACACGAAGCAGATTCCACGGCAGGAACAGGAAGAAGCTCAGCAGATGGATGACGGCGTGCTTTCGCCTCATGAATTGCAGATGCTTCAGATAGTACGGGCCCGCCGTACCGGGCGGCGCCGGTTCGCCGCCTTTGTGGCCGAATAGAAAGACCGTGTCAATCCCTTCGGCCCGGAGTCGCTCGGCCATCGCGTAGCTTCGCCGGTGCGGGCCGCCGAAGCGGCTGTCCAGAATACACTTCAGCACTCGTATCCGCGGCTCCATGTCGAACTTACAGCCCCGCCTTGTCCAGATCCGTCAGGCGGAATCGGAAGAACACCAGCGCGAAAGCCGCCTGCAGGTAGTATTGGTTCGATATGAGCAGGTAACTATAGAAGGAGAAGATCAGCAGCGCCAGCAGGATCAGGTAGAGGTTCAGCCAGCCGAACAACGCGCGCGCCCCGTGCTGCGCGGCGCAGATGCCCCATCCCAGCACATACGGCACGACGGCCACGCCGAAGACGCCGAAATCCTCGTAGATGTTCCTGAGATAGCTGTACACGTTGGCGACGTACGGGATGTACACCTTCTCCCCGAACAGCGCGACCGTGCTCGGCGGGACCAGGTGGAACCGGTACAGCCATTTGTAGACCGGCAGAAAGAGGCTCTGCCCGAGCGCATAGACCTCGTCGCGATCCGCCAGGAACTCGGCGAGGGCCGCCAGCGGCGAGGCGGTGTACCAGTATAGCGAGAAGAGGAAGCCCGCCACGGGCCCGCTTCGCCCATACGTGGCGCCCTTCGCCAGGAGCAGCTCGATGACGACGTACAGGAA
>CBFDDG010000170.1:0-9254 GCA_965603505.1 uncultured Phycisphaerae bacterium
ACCGGCCATGCGCCCTGCACCTGGAGATAACAACCATGTTCCCCGGCTTTGGGCGGGGCGCGGCGATCCTGAACAACATCATCTGGAACAACGAGATCTTCGTGGAAGAGCAGGTCGCGCCGGAGGAATATGACATCCGCTTCAACGACATCCAGGGCGGATGGGAAGGCGAGGGCAACATCGACCTCGACCCGGCCTTCGCCGATCCGGAGAATGGCGACTACCACCTCAAGTCGCAAGCCGGCCGCTGGGACCCCGCGCAGCGGACCTGGGTCATGGACGATGTCACGAGCCCCTGCATCGACGCCGGCGATCCCGATTCGAACGTCGAAGACGAGCCCTCGCCCAACGGCGCCCGCATCAACATGGGCACCTACGGCGGAACCGACCAGGCGAGCAAGTCGTGATTCAATCGTGGCTGTTTGTCATGCCCTCGGCTGCGCTCAGGGCAGGAACCGCTGCCATCAGGCAAGTTCGCGGAGCCGGTCGTAGGCCGTCAGGATACGTTCGACGGTGGTTCCTCCGGGCAAGAGGCCCTCGGACTCTTTCTCGATGCCGCTGAAGGTCGAGAGGATGTACTCCACATCCTCGCGCTCGATCCCATGAAGCAGGAAGAAGGCGGCGTCGAGCTCAGCCTGCAACTGCGCCCGCTCGCTCGGGTCCCATTTATAGACGAGCGGCTTGAACCGTGCCGCCTCCGCAAGCGGCTTCATATCGTTGCTGACGCACGTCAATTTGAGGACACGCTCACTGATCCACTTTTCGAGCGTCCGCTTCGCTTCCCAGGGACAAGGACGCGCGTAGAAATCCGGCCCAAACGCTGCAAGCTGCTCAACGATGAAGAAGTTCAGAGTTACGCCACCGATTTTCTGACGCGCTACATAGTCAAAGACAAACACGTTGAGATTTGCGAGAAGACACGAATTTCGTCTTGCCTCACAATCGGTGAGTACCAAAGGCAGATGGTTTGTGACTCCTGTCCACGGTATTGCAGCAGCTATCATCGTTCTCTGGTTTGTCGGACTGGTGATATCCTTGAAAGCCAGGAAGCCAGCAGGCAGTTGGCGGCCAACAGTCTGAGCGACTTCTTTTGCATCGACCCACCATCTGGGCTCGACGCAATACTCCGGATTCTGATGCTGTACGAGGCTGGTTGCATCCGTTTGGCCCTGGCGCATCCAGTTGGAGGGATCCACGATCACGCTGGCGGCTCGGTGGTCGTACATCTGGACCATCTTTGCTTCGTAGAGGGGGAGGAACAACTGCTTGCGTTTCTTCCAGAAGCATCCCTCGCGCTTGCAGTCCGTCTTCCCCAGTTGCTGGGCCGTGTGGAATAGCTCCGCATCGTTCGTCTGGTGGAACATGGTGAAAAAGCGTATTCCCCACGGATTGCCGCCCTCTGCGCGCGTCTTGTCAACCAGGACCGGCACGCGTCGGTAGATGGCTTTCGTGATCTCGGCGTCGCGTTTCGAGCGGAAGACCGGGCAGGTGCACGTGTTCGGATTCAGACGGCGCAGGTCGTCGCTCGATAGGCAAATGTGCCTGTCCCTCTCTTCGAGGTCTTCCATCTGATGAGCGAAGAAGACAAAATCAGCTTCCTCCGACTTGCGCTCGGCGCCGCCAAACAACAGCACGCAGAATTTGTAAGAACGATGGACGTCTGGAAAGACCGGGGCCTTGTTCTCAAAGTCATAAAGTCCGGCGAGCGACTGCTCGTCAGTGAGGGTGGCGAAGAAATCCTTTGTCGTATTGTCTGTCGCTACGCCGGACGGGACCAGAAGACCGACTCTGCCGTTGGGGGCAACGATGGTCCTGGCAAGTTCGGCAAAGACGGCATAGGTGTTGATATCCCCTTTGCCGCAGAGGGGATAGCGCCCGCTGTTGCGAATATGGTCGAGTGTCTTTTCCGCGGAGGCCTTGGCACGAAGATATCGTTCGTGAACCTCGGGTCGCCTCTTTTCCAGGTCGGCAATCAGTCTGCGCCGTGTGGCGGCATCCACGGCCCCCGCGATCTCGGGGACAATCGCATCGAAGAATTCCCTTTCCTGAAGCTTCATGCGCTCCCACGGAGGATTGCCGATGACGCAATCGAAACCGCCCCGTTCCTGCGCGAAGACGTGAGGAAATGTCGTTTGCCAGTTGAGGGCTCGGGGGTCGACGTCCGCGTCCGTTACCAGGCTGTTGCCGCAGACGATGTTTTTGGAGAGGTCGGCGAGCGTCTTGCCGCGCTGGGCGGAACGGAGCCACAGAGACAATTGGGTGATCTCGACCGCCTCGGGGGACAGATCGACGCCGTAGAGGTTGTCGTGCAGAATGAAGTCCGCGATCCGCTCACGCATGGAATCCGCCGTCTTGGTATCAACCTGCTCCAATGCCTCCACGAGGTCCAGGTAGCACTCTTCCAAGACATCGTACGCCTGAATCAGGAACGCGCCGCTCCCGCAGGCGGGATCGACGATCTTTATGGCGCGAAGCGATGCTACGACCTCCTCCACGCATCGTTTGAGCTTTCCGTCCTTTTTATGCGTTTCAGGATCAGTCAGATCAATCCCATGCCGCTCTTCGACGGCACGCATCCTCTCGCGTGCGGCTCGCCCGACGGTGTGCTCCGTGATGAACCCGGTGAATTCGGGCGGGGTGTAGTAAATGCCGCCTCTCTTGCGCCGGGCGGATTTCGCCATCTTGGGCACGATGCCTTTCTCGCCCTTCGACTCCCAGAGCCCCCCAGTCGTGCGGATGCGCTCGATGTCATTGATTGATTTCTCAAACAGATGGCCGAGTACATCGACGTTGACTTCGGACGCAAAATCATAGTCGCCGATGCTCTTGAAGAAATCCGTCCAGGTGTCGTCAAGCTGGAGATTGTCCAACGCCTCGTCAATTCGGAACAGGCCTCCGTCATATCCCGGGATATCGCCCGATGGGCTGCCCTCATCAATGTTGCGGAACAGCGCGAGGAAGTTCTGCCACTTGGGGTTTGTCACGCGATAGAAGGGCGGAATCTCCTTCCACGCTCGAAACAGGGATCGGGCCGGGAGCAGCTCGCGGTCCTCGCAGAATGCCACAAATATGATGCGATCCACAAGCTTCTGCGCCATGCGGATCGCGGTATCCAGAGGCTTCTCGTGTCGTGGCCCCGTGAGTTCGCAGATGAGCTTAAGGCGGTTCTCGTGGTAGTACGCGTACAATTCGTCCCCGACTTCCCGCTGACGTCTCTGCGACTTCTCCAGCAGTTCATCGGCGCGGGCCACCTGTCCGATGCCGACCGGCAGCAGCCCGCCCCGCTCGAAGAGATAGTAGAAGTCAAGGAACGTCTCCCACTTGCGCAGCTCCTGCAGGGTGAAAAGCTGGTACACTCGTGGCGTCTGCCCTCGGTGATAGAGGCGAAAACTTACGATGTTCGAGACGATGCCCCAGGGGCAGTCGGGTACTTCAGCGAGGTAGTCCCAGCATTGTCGGACCGGGGTGCGCCCGTTGAACTTGTCCCGATCCACGTTGACCGTGGGGCCCTTGAGCTCGATGACGACCCGGGGCGTCACTTCCCGGTCGGCCTCGAAGAAGCCGATAGCCGCGTCGGCCGTCTGATCGTTAAGGCGGAATTTGGGCTTGAGGTTCCATTGCGTCTGGCCTTCCGAGAACAGCGTGTAACCCAGGGCTTCACCAAAGACCTGGGTAAGAAACTCCGCCTCTACATTGCTTTCCTTCTGGGTTTGGAGCACGCCGCGTGATTCAAGATCCGCCCACTTCAGGAGAATCTCGTGCGCTTTCTTGCATCTGTCGTCCTGGAGGCGATGGTCCCGGGATTTGTCCTTCAGATAGGCCTGAACGAAGAGCGGCCTCTTCTGCCGGTGCTCGCCGTAGCGGGCGGGGTCCATCTTGCGAAAAAGAAACTCTTGCTTAGCACTCATTTTCCAACCAGTGATCCTTCCATCTTCGTTCCTCAGCAGTGTATCGCTCGAAACGCCTCGTGCAAGTCCAAAATGGTATCGTTGCTGGCTGAACACCCGCAAGACCCCAGGGCGTGGGCCCCCCAAACGCCATACAGCGCGTTTGGGAATCCTTACCGGGGCGCGCCGCGCATCTGTCAAACCACGGGTAAGCCGGCGGTTGCTGCCGCCATCCATATACCCGAGGTTTTCCATCTCGATGGTCCCCGCGTGTTATGCGTTGAACCGTGCTTGTGAATCGACTACAATCACCCGCCATGGGGCAGACAACGAAATGTCCTCATAAGGATCGAAGCAGGATGCTATGCTTGTTAGGAGATCCGGTGCATGGCGCAGGCCATGGCGGAAAGGAGTGACACGTGGAGCCTCTAATCATCGTCGGCTTCCTTGCCGTTGTCATTGTCGTCGGGGTCGTGAGCTATATCAGCGCGCAGAAGCGGCGCGAAGCGATGGCGGCCCTGGCCTCGCGGTTGGGCCTGCGGTTCAGCCCGCACAGGGACCGGAGTCTGGCGCGGCAGTATGAGTTTCTGGACAAGCTGCGGGCCGGGCGCGATCGCTACGCTTACAACATCCTGTCCGGCACGTACCAGGGCCACGAGGTGCTCGTGTTCGACTACCACTACAAGACGGGCTCCGGCAAGAACACGCATCACCACCATTTCTCGTTCTTCGTTCTGCAGATCCCGGCCTCCTTCCCCGAGCTGATCATCGCGCCGGAGGGATTCTTCTCGAAGATCGCCCAGGCCGTCGGGTACGATGATATCGATTTCGAGTCGCACGAGTTCTCGCGGAAGTTCTGCGTGCGCTCCCGGAACAAGAAGTTCGCCTACGACGTCTGCCACGCGCAGATGATCGAGTACCTTTTAGCCAACGAGGATCTGACGATCGAGATGGATGGGTACGCTCTGGCGATTTCGTTCAACTCGCGCCTCGCTGCCCAGTACATCGAGCCGAACCTGAACCGGCTGGTCGCCTTGCGGTCGCTCATGCCGGAGTATCTGTTTACGCGGAGGTGAAGATGCCTGTGCTGTTGATTGCCGTCGTCGCCGTCGTTTTGCTGCCGATTGTGTACGTTGTGCTGACGTACAACACGCTGGTGGCGCTGCGCAACCACATTCGCGATGCGTGGAGCAATATCGACACGGAGCTGAAACGCCGGTATGACTTGATCCCCAACCTCGTTGCGACGGTCAAGGGCTATGCGGCCCACGAGAAGGAGGTCTTCGAGCGGGTCACGGAACTGCGGGCCCAGTGCATGGCCAGCCGCGGCAATCCCGCGCAGCAGGCCGCCGGGGAGAAGCTGCTGGTGGCCGCCTTGCAGAAGCTGCTGGTGGTTGTGGAGAACTATCCGCAGTTGAAGGCCGACCGGAACTTCCTTGAACTGCAGAAGGAGCTGACCAATACGGAGAACCGCATCCAGGCCGCCCGCCGCTTCTATAACGGCAATATCCGCGACTACCGCAACAAGTGCGAAACCTTCCCGAGCAGCCTCATCGCCGGGGCGTTCGGCTTCGAGTCGCGGGATTACTTCCAGGTGCACCCCTCCGTCCGCGAGGTGCCCGACGCGGATTTCGGATAGTGCATCGTGGGCGCCGCTGGAGAAGGATTCGGTAACTCGTTGGTATCAAAGATGTCAAACGAGAATGTGAACGCAGGACGGGATCTCTCACACAGAAGGAGCCTGTCTGACTTTCCCGTCCTATATATAGGCTGTACAACCATTGTTCGGCGGTTGCAGGAATAGCGACATGGATGTGACGAAATTACCTTTCAATCATCTCATCGGGATTGAGCTGGGCGATCCGGGCAGTGACTTCCTGATCAGTCTGCCCGACGACGTCAAATATACCAATCACCTGGGCACGGTTCACGCGAGCGCTCTCTTCGCCGTCGCGGAAGCTGCCTCGGGACTATTCCTCTTACGGCACTTCGGCGCCGATGCGGGACTGGTCCCGGTAGTGCGCCGGGTAGAGGCAAAGTTCCGCAAGCCCGGGAGGGGCCGCGTATCCGCCCGCGCGCTGGTTGCGCCGGAAGAACCGTCTCGCTGGTCGGCGGAACTATCGCGGCGGGGGCGGGTCGTGGCATCGCTGCCAATTGAAGTTGTGGGGTCCGACGGGGAGACGGCCGTCTCCGTTACCATCGACTGGTTTATCGCCCGCAATCCAGGAGGAACCTCCGAATAACCACATCGAGCGGAGTGCCGCCGCGGCCGAGGCCCCTTCTTGCTCGCGAAGGTGAAAAAAAGACAGAGAAACCGGATATTGTGCGATCTCCCGCTTGACCTGCCCAAGCACCCTGGCTACAATCGTGAGCGACAGTTGGAGAGAATCGCCTGGCGGCAGTGTTAGAGACGATCCGTATAAGAAACCGCGACAGAGAGGCTTGTGAGCCGCAACGGGTGGCTAATCAGGGAGTTAAGCCAAATTGTCTCCGGATTGCCGGGCCGTCTTATATGGACACGCCAAACCGTGTCTGGGCTGTTAGGCGGATCGGTCTAAACAGCGTTAGGCATTCACCCATATCCTGACGACTCTGATTTGGTAGGGACGAACATCATCATGCGAGCCTATGTCTTTGTAGACGCAGAGAATCACTTCTTGCGGTCCTGCGCGGCGGCCGAAGAAGTCGTCAAGTCGAAGAGGGCAGCCGAGGCATTTGCCAAGGCAAAGACATGCGTCCCCGGAATCCGTGGGTTCCCACATGCGATCAACGGGCAACGATTCGGCTGGAACCCGGATTTTCAGTTGTTTTGGGACTGCTATGTGCTATCTCGAGGTGGAATTCTCACGGGACTTGATGTAGACATCACTCGTGCTGTCTTCGCCTGCTCATGTAGCGGCGACGAGGACAAGATCCACGAAATCCGGACTGAACTGCGCCGGATTGGATTCGAACCTATCGTCCTACATGAGCGAAGAGATCTCCGGAGGCGCCGCGACCATGCTCAGGAACAGCGCAGATTGCTTGACAAGCCCAAGGGCTGCGACATTGAAGTCGCTACGAGAATGGTTGCAGATGCGGCTGCGAACTTATACGACTACTGCTTCCTTTTCACTTCGGACGAAGACTTCATGCCAGCCATCAAAGCGGTTCGAGCAATGGGGAAGATAGTCTGGGTGTTCGGCTATGCTTCCGTTCTGCCAAAGAGGTCGCCCTACCTCTACGTCCCTGACAGGTTCATCGATCTAAGTCTTGAGCTTCGGAGAGAGTGGCACAATAATAGACGCGCGATCGATGAAGCACTTGCTGCGCTCGGGGAGCGGGTGGTAGAAGGATGAAGGGTCAGCCCTTATTCCAATCTTTGGCGGATGCGCTGTACGATTTCGTGCTTGCGGGTAGCGGTGCAGATGATAGCATGGTGATCTGACGCAGCGGCAGGTGACTCAGGGGCCTCACCCTCTGTGTCCTTCCCAGTGGAGTGTTATGCTGCCAGGAAGTCACGACTCGGTGTCATATATGGATTGGTGTAATCGTTGTTCGGTCGAACCAGAATAGGAGTATCGTTCAAATGCCTACCACAATGGACATGTTCAACATGGTGTTGGGGCTTTTGGATCGCGAGGACCGGCTAGTCAACTCTAGAATGACTTGGTACTTGACCATTCAAGGATTCATCGTTGCTGGCGTTGCGCTCAGCCTCACGGGCAGATTCGAATCCCATTCAAGTCTGCAGACACCGGGGATCGTTGCGCTATCGATCCTCGGCACTGGTATATCCGTGATTGTATTTATTGCCGTGCTCAGGGCCCGCAGAGCCAAGAGCGACGCCCGCGACAAGTGGGAGAAATTCGAGTCGGATGAGAAAGACTCGTTTCCTGATCCAACGGGAGAACATGGAAGGCTGTCCTTCTTGACGCCGGGCCAGACGGTTCCTATTATATTCGTGCTTTTCTGGGTAGCGGCGATTATCGGCGTATGTGCAACCTGAAGAAGGGGACGCACTATGAGTCTTTATTCCAGCATTCGCGGGGTCGTGTATGACCTTGATGGCACCATCATCGACAGTGCACCTGTGCATGCGGCCGCTTGGGTTGCTGCCGCCGACAAATATGGCGTCCAGATCACTCCGGAATTCCTCCAAGTTCAAAAGGGGAGGACCAACGAGGACGCCGCCAAACGTCTTCTCGATCCCCTTGGCAGACTCGCTATCCTACGGGACATTGTGCGGGAGAAGATAGACTACGCAGAGCAACACGCGGGCGAGTCGCATTACTTCGAGGGCTTCAGTGTTGCCTATGACTGGCTTCGCCAAAGGGGTACTCAGGTATGGATATGTACGACCTCTCCGAGGAAGTTCTGCCTCAAAGTCTATGAGACGTTTCGCCAACTGAGAGGTTTTGCGGAACGGACGGTCTGGCGCGAGGCGTATGAAAATGGGAAGGGGGAAGGGCTGCGAGTTGCTTTCGAGAGAATGGGACTGGCCCCGAAAGACGTCATCTACGTTGGCGATTCACCAAGCGACTGGGAAGCCGCACAGGAAGCGGGGTGTCTCTTCGTGTGCTACAGAGGCTTGGCAATTGTGCAGCACAGTGAGCTTGTGGCCCTCTTGTCGTGACAGCGGTGTGTACACATGGAACGGGCTGAGCCGTTCGCTGACCTTTGTGCTAGCTATGCTCCTGATCCTCACCTGAATCTGCTCTAGGCTATGAGGGGGGCGTAGACAATCGGCGAGTCAGGCACGATCAGGCCCCAATGCGCACCGGCGCCATTTATTCCCTTTTTCTTTCTGCCCAAGCTTGGTACCTGTGAACCCTCGTCAGGAGTCGATCCTCTTGAGCAGCCAAGCCATGTTTTGGGCGAGGGTTTGCATGGTTTTGAGGCCCTCTTCGTCTTGCTCGACTTCGCCTTTGGCTCGGCCGATGCCGAGGTTCCAGTAGATCGAGCCGGGGATGATCATCTGGCCGATCAGGAAGAAGTGGTTCATCGTGTCGAAGGCGTGGATCGAGCCGGCGCGGCGGACGGCGACCACGGCGGCACCCACCTTGCGCTGGAGCATGTCGTCGTTGGCGCGGGCGACGTAGCCGGCGCGGTCGATCAGGGCCTTCATCTCCGCCGTGATGTCCGCGAAGTAGACCGGGGAGGCTAAGATGATGCCGTCGGCGGCGAGCATCTTCGCGATGCATTCGTTGGCGACGTCGTTATCGATGGCGCATCGCTGGTTCCTGTTCTTGTGGCACCGGCCGCAGGCGGTGCAGCCTCGGATGGTCTGGCCGGCCAACTGGACCATCTCCGTTTCGATGCCTTCGGCTTCAAGTTCGGCAAAGACGTGGCGGACCAGGATCGCCGTGTTGCCATCCTTGCGGGCAC
>CBFDDG010000171.1:0-9192 GCA_965603505.1 uncultured Phycisphaerae bacterium
GTCTTCTCCGGAGCCTTTCGGGAATCACTGCCCTACAAAGTCTTCGCGGTCCTGCACCAGGGAGGGGCAGTCATCCTGATCATCGCAGTGCTGTTACACGTGGGCCTAAACGGGAACTGGATCAAGGCCCAGTATCTGAAGAAGAGGGTTGCGGGCAAGGCGTAGATGCCCAAAGGGGTGGCCCGGAAAAATGCTGTTCGTAAGCGGATTCGGTTCCCCTCGAGTGCGAATAGCGGGGGATAGCCACCTACTATGACGGCTGAAAAGGGTGCCTGTCCGCAGTGACCTATATCGGTACACGCAGGAGATTAGCATCTTACAGGGAAACCAGATACACGTAGCTGGCTGGAAGAAGGACAAGATGCAACAGGACGAAGAACACCTCAAGCTGCTTTCGATCTTTCACTACGTTGTCGGGGGACTGGCGGCGTTGTTCGCATGTTTCCCCATCTTCCATCTGATCATGGGTATCGTTTTCATTGTCTTGTCGGGCTGGCCAAGGGCGCCAAAGTAATCCGGGCGGTGCCGAAGGACCGGCCCATCACCTGCGAGGATGTCGAGCTTCATGAGCCCTCGACGATCCTCGACCTGCGGCTGACTCCAGGATGCCTGGATGACCGGTCGCATCAACGAGGAGACATTGGCGGCGTCGATGGATGCGATCGCCATCGAATAGCCACATATCTATGAGAAGGGTTCTGTCAAAGGAGGTGTACGATGGCACAGGGGACATTGGCCGTGATCGTTGGAAATCGCGATTTCTTCCCGGATCGGCTTGTAACCGAAGGCCGTAAGGATATTCTTGCGCTTCTCAAGGAGATGAACGTGGAGCCTGTCATCCTGTCGGAGGGGGATACGAACCTCGGCGGCGTGGAGACATGGCAGGACGCGAAGAAGTGCGCGGCGCTGTTCAAGGCCAACAGCAACCGGCTCGACGGCGTCCTCGTGGTTCTGCCGAACTTCGGGGATGAGAAGGGTATCGCCGAGACGATCAAGCTCTCCGGCCTGGATGTCCCGATCCTGGTGCAGGCGTATCCGGACGACTTGAACAGCTTTACCGTCGAGCGTCGCCGGGACGCGTGGTGCGGCAAGATCTCGGTCTGCAACAATCTGCGGCAGTACGGCTATCCTTTCTCGCTCACCACGGGCCACACCGTGCATCTCGAAAGCGAGGAATTCCGGGCCGACCTGGAGCGGTTCATGGGCGTCTGCCGGGTGGTCAAGGGCTTGCGCAACGCACGGCTGGGGGCCATCGGCGCCCGCCCCAATGCATTCAATACGGTCCGCTACAGCGAGAAACTGCTCCAGGCTTGCGGCATTGGCGTCAGCACTATCGATCTGTCGGAGTTGTTCGGGGCGGCGAACACACTGTCCGACGATGATCCGAAAGTCAAGCAGCGCGTGGACCTGATACGCGGCTACATCAAGACCGAAGGCATGTCGCGCGACGTGCTCGCGAAGATGGCTAAGCTGGGGATTGCGATTGATGATTGGATGGCGGCCAACGACCTCGATGCGACGGCGATCCAGTGTTGGACCTCCATCCAGCAGAACTACGGTATCAACGCCTGCACGCTGATGAGCATGATGAGTGAGCGGCTCATGCCGAGCGCTTGCGAAGTGGACATTACGGGTGTGGCCTCGATGTACGCCCTGCAGTTGGCCTCGGGGACGCCCAGCGCACTGGTGGACTGGAACAACAACTACGACGACGACCCGGACAAGTGTGTCCTCTTCCACTGCGGCAACTGGGCCAGGAGCTTCTTCCAGGCGGATGACTTCACCATGACGGCGGCGGAGATCCTCGGAACGACGCTCGGTACGGAGAACACCTGCGGCGCCGTGACCGGTCGCGTTCCGCCGGGGCCGTTCACCTTTGCCCGCATCTCGACCGACGACCTGAACGGCGAGGTCCTGGCTTACGTGGGCGACGGCATGCTCACGGACGACCCGCTCAAGACGTTCGGCAGCCGGGCCGTCGTAGAGATTCCTGACCTGCAGACGCTCATGCAGTACATCTGCAGAAACGGCTTCGAGCATCACGTGGCCATCAACAAAGGCCACACCGCGACGATCCTGGCAGAAGCCTTTGAAACATATTTCGGGTTTGATGTATACCACCATGAGACCTACTGGTGAGATAGATAGATCGAGCACGCGTGTTGTCATGCTGGATCAAACGGAGTGCAGCAAAGCATCCGGCCGGAGGATCCCTTGTTTCCATCCTGCCCCAGGGAGACTTGCACAATGTCGCTGATCGGCTTGGACGTAGGGACCACGGGCTGCAAGGTCATCGTCTTCGATGAGACGGGCCGGGTTCTGTCACAGGCATCGAGAGAGTACTCGATTCTTACACCTCAGCCGTCGTGGGCCGAACAGGATGCCGAGCGAGTCTGGAAGCTGGCCTGGGAAGCTCTACAGGAGGCTGTTGGGAAGAATCCGGGAGAGCCGCCCAAGGCCATGGCGCTTTCAGTTCAAGGCGAGGCGGTCATCGCTGTGGACAAGGACGGCCGTGCAGCGCGCCACGCCATCCTCGGCATGGATACGCGCACGGGGGACGAGAACGAGTGGTTGACTGAGCAGTTCGGCGCCGAAACGCTCTTCCGCCGGACCGGCATGCCCCTTCACACCATCAACACGCTGCCCAAGCGGCTATGGCTCCGGCGTCACGAGCCGTCGCTTTGGAGTCGGGCACTTCAGTTCTTCTTGTACGAGGATTTCTTCCTTCACCGGCTCAGTGGACAGGCGACCATCAGTCACTGCCTGGCCTCGCGGACGCAGATGTGCGATCTCGCCGTCGGTGATTAGGCGGGTGACATTCTCGATAAGTGCGGCGTCGATGCGGCCCGTCTGGCGCCTTTGGCGCCGACCCATGGCGGGGCGGTTGGCACGCTTCGCAAGGACCTTGCCGCTGAGCTTGGACTGAAGGGCGACGTCCTTCTCGCCGCCGGCGGCCACGACCAGGCCTGTGCGGCCCTCGGCAGCGGAGTCATCCGTGACGGTCTGGCCATGGTTTCTACCGGGACGGCCGAGGTTGTCGAGGTGGCCATGCGCAGTCCCACGCTGGATGATGCCCTACGCGCCGGCGGCATCTCGGTTTATCGGCACGTTGTGCCCGGCCTGTATCTGGCCATGACGCTCAACCACAGCGGCGGCCTGCTCCTTCGCTGGTTCCGCGACACTTTCGGCAAGTGGGAGATCGAGCAGACCCGGCGGACCGGCAGCGACGCCTACGACCTGATCCTTGCCGACGCACCGAAGGGCCCCACGAGTCTCATGGTCCTGCCGCACTTCGCCGGCAGCGGTACGCCTACCCTCGACACGTCGTCCAGGGGCGCCATCCTTGGTTTGACCTTCGCCGCCGATCTCGCTGCGGTCGCAAAGGCGATTCTGGAGGGACTCACGTTCGAGCTAAGGATCAACCTCGATCTCCTGCGTGCCTCGGGCGTCGCCATCCGCGAGCTGCATGCCGTTGGAGGCGGCGCGCGGAGTCCGCTGTGGCTGCAGCTCAAGGCGGACATTGGCCGGGTGCCGCTGCGCGTCCCGCAGGTGACTGAGGCGGCTTGCCTCGGCGCCGCGCTGCTGGCCGGCGCAGCGTGTGGCGTCTATCGCGACCTGGAGGCGGCGGTCGGCCAAGCCGTGCGTCCGGGCCATGAAGTCAAGCCCGATCCACGGAGCGTGCTGGCGTACGATAAGCGTTTCGAGGTTTACGGCCAGTTATACCCTATCCTCAAGCACCTCCACGCGCAGTTGTAGCCCCGGATGTTTCGACTTCCACTGTTTGATACGAATTCGGAGAAATCCTTGCGCGGCACGGACTCTATCATCCTGAGGCGAAGCCGAGGAATCCGGCTGCGGATCGCCAGGGCTCCCTCGCTCGCGGTCGATCTTTTCGCTGGCTCGGTCGAATTGCGCTTATTCGGCGGCGGCGGCTTGCCGATAGAGCGATGAGGTCCGGTTACGGTTCTGAGCCACGTCTCGGGACGTCCGAGAACGAAACGGTGTGCCGCATTGGAAGGTGAGTGACTATGAGCGACGATCGAGCGACTCGTTCGGTGAATGCGAATCACGGACGGCATGACATAGGATCAAGCAAGCGGCTGGTGGTGATTCTGTGCGCGAGTGTTGTGTCCATCTTGTGCCTTGCGGCCCCTTTTAGTCCCGCGCAGACGCCGATGGAACTGACTCGCTGGCGGGAGTTCTCTTACGCCAAACAGACGAACGAGGTGGGCGGCAGGATGGCCGCTCTTGAGGGTGTTCACCGCACCGGCGTCGTCGTTCTCGGCGACGGCGAGTTTGCCAGGTTGTGGAGTTCGATTATCCACACGAGCACTGCCGAAGGCAAGGAGTTCTACCAGGGTTTCGTCATGTACGATTACAACGACGGCTCCAGCATCCTGGCGAAAGTGGAGGTCTCCGGGGAGCCGGGCAGCCGGCAGATGGGAACCATCGTCTTTCTTTCCGGCACGAAGCGCTTCAAGGGCATCACCGGCCGCGGCACCATCTACTCTTGGATGCCCGCCAAGTGGGACATGTACGCCGAGATCGAAGCCAGCTACTCCGTTCCCGAGCCGTGATTCACCCGGGCTCCGACACAGGGCGCCCGCAAGTGCATTTCCCCATCATTCCTGATGGCGGCGAGGCCGCCTGTACCATTCACGTCGCCGGTATGGTACAATCCGTTGTGTTTCGCAACGCGGTCGTTATCGAGCCAGAAGGAGGCATCATCATGAAGGTGCGTATGTTTGTGGGGCCGGTGCTGCTCGTGGCGGTCGGCTGGAGTTCATGGGTATTCACACAAGAGGTTGGCCGGGAAGAGCAGCCTGCCAGAGTGCTGCGGATACGGCAGACGGCGGATTTCATCGTCAATGGCAGGGGCGACGCGCTTGTCTGGAAGGCCGTCGCCTGGGAGCCGCTTCACCCGCGCATCGCCGACGCTCATCAATATGGCACGCGCGTCAAGATGCTCTACTCCGGGACCGGACTGTATGTGCTCATGGAGGCCGAGGATCGCACGATCACCGCCACGATGAACGAGGACTTCCTCGACCTGTGGAAGGAAGACGTGTTTGAGTTCTTCCTGTGGCCCGACGAACGGTACCCGGTTTACTTCGAGTACGAGATCTCCCCTCTCGGTTTCGAATTGCCGATCCTCATCCCCAATTTCGGGGGCGAGTTTCTCGGCTGGCGGCCCTGGCGCTATGACGGACCGCGGAAGACGCAGAAGGCCACAACCGTTGTAGGGGGCGCCAGGCAATCGGGGGCTCGCGTGACGGGTTGGAAAGCCGAGGTGTTTGTTCCGTATGAATTACTGAAGCCGCTCCAGAATGTTCCCCCGCAGTCCGGAACGCGGTGGCGGGCTAACTTCTACCGCATGGACTACGACGACGGCAAGAATACAAGCTGGGATTGGGCCCGGGTCGGACGCAGCTTCCACGAGTTTGAGAAGTTCGGGACCCTCGTCTTTGAGTAGGGCGGGGAACCAGGATTGCTCCCTATCCATAACAAGGCCGCTTTTCCGTTGCCGAGCCTTGGTAGACTCCTGCCGGCCGGCGATATGGTTTCAATCCAGTCGGCCGAAGCGGGACCAATCCTGTGCGGGCCAGTAAATGTAATCCGCCCGGCCCACGACGACGGCGTATGGGATCGGCCCGAACTGCCGGCTGTCGAGTGACTCGTGCCGGTTGTCGCCCAGGACGAAGCAGTGATGCTCGGGGATCGTGATGTCCTCGAAATCCGCCCGGCCCTGCGGCCTGTCAGCTTGCAGGAAGATCCGATACGTCATGCTTTCATTGGACTCATGATAGACCTCGCCTTGCGGCGTCTTTGTCGAGACCTGTCGTCTCGCATCGTTGGATACCTGCTTGCGTGACAGCTTCCGGCCGTTGACGTATAAGTCACCGTTCCGTATCGACACAGTGTCGCCTCCGAGGGCGACGACTCTCTTGATGTAGTGGCTTCGCCAGTTGCCGGTCGGCGGATGGAAGACAACGATATCGCCGCGCTGCGGGGCGGCTTTGCGGTAGGCCGTCTTGTCCACGAGTATCCGGTCATTGACGCCGATCGTGGGATACATGGAGGCGGCCGGTACCCTGAAGGCCTCGAAGAGACTGCTTCGGATGTGCAGGCTGTAGCCGATGGTGCTTCCCAGAGTCAGCAGGCCGAACAACACGTACACGACGGCGCTGTTGTAGGCTTTCAATTGGTAATCCGGCTTCGTCTTTGCAGCAACCAGGTAGGCATCCATCGCGGCGGCAAGGGTGAGGCCCAGGAGGACGATCGCTCCCAGCAGCCCAAACGGTACGGTGGGGACAGGGCCGCGGTACGCGAGGAACAAGATCGTCACTGGAATCGCCAGGCTGAACACGAGGCAAAACACCAACCCTCGGATGAGCCTGCCGGCGTACACCTGCCCCAAACCGACCACAATGAAAGACAGAAGTGCCGCCAGCCAGGGAGATCTCTTGCCGCTATCGGTGACAGTCATCTCGTTCATGGGTTTCCCTTTCCGTCTCAGGCACGCAGGATAAGGTCCAGCGTCATAATGATTCTGACCAGACCGATCGACACCCCCAGGATCACGATGGCGGCCCTGGCCCAGGGGCGGGCGGCCATCTGTCTGAGCCGAGAGGTCGAGGTCGTGACCGAAGCTCGTCGGGCGACTCCGCGTTTGGCCACGTGCGTCATCACTCGTTCGGAAAAGCCACGGCTCACTTCGACCTCTTCCTTGTGTTCCTTCCATGTGTTGAAGAGATCCTGGCGATTCATGACACATCTCCAAATCGCTTGAGCGCGTTCATCAGCTTGTCCTTCGCGCGGTTGATTCTCGACTTCACGGTTCCCACTCTGACGCCTTCGATTTGCGCGATCTGTTGATACGACAGATGCTCGAATTCGGCTAACACGAAAGCGGTCCGCTGTTCGATGGGCAGAGCGAGCAATTGTTCATCCAAAGCGACAAGGAACTCGTTTCGGACGGCGGCTTCATCCGGACTGGCCAGGTCAGTGCTCTCGGGCGGGTCGGCGAGGCAGACCGGCCGTTTCTTTTTGGCGGCGTTGACGGTCTTGTTCCGGGCAATGGTCAAGAGCCACGTGGCGAAGTGACTCCTGGCCGGATCGAAGGCCCCAAGATTCACGTATGCCGAAAGAAACACCTCCTGGGCCAGGTCTTCGCAGGTGTGGCTGTCCCCTGTGGTATTCCTGATCATGCGGATGACCGGCCCGGCGTACCGCTCAACGAGCAGCCGAAACGATTCGGCGTCACCGTTCAGAACGCGTTGGATGATAGCGAGTTCTTCTGCCATTCCATCAACAGTACGAGATTTCTTCCGCCCCTGTTATACAACCAGGTCTCCAGAAAGTTCCACGGAATCCGAAAGACTTGACATTGTGAACCCGGCCATCATAGAATCGTACTATCCTTCATTCGGATGGTAGACGATTATGAGCCACCTCCGTGGCTTTGTTTTTAGCGTTTCTTGCAGGAAACTGGAGGTCAATGATGAGTGTGAGCCTTGCGCGTTCGGGAAACAAGCCACGTCAATACATAGCGTTCGCCGCTTTTACGTTCCTGCTGTTTGCCCTACCTGTTTCTACGTTTGCCGAGGACGAGCAGAGCATCGCGGCATTGCGCCGGATGGGCAAGGCGTTTGCCTCCATCGCGGCAAAAGCCTCTCCCGCCGTGGTGGGGATCAGAGCCACAAAGACCCCTAGAGGGGATTTCCAGCCGCGCGATCGTTCGTCCCGGGATCCGTACAGTCCCTTCGATGAGGACCTCTTCGATTACTTTTTCCGGCGTCGCGCCCCTCGCCGGTACGAGCGGGAGGCGCCGAGGCAGGTGGCGCAGGGCTCCGGCTTCGTCGTGACTCCGGACGGCTATATCCTCACCAACAACCATCTCGTTGGCGAGACAGAGGATGTTAGCGTGCAACTGAATGATGGGCGGAAGCTGAAGGCCAAGGTCATCGGCACGGATCCGGAGACGGACGTCGCGGTCATTAAGGTCGAGGCGGAGAATCTGCCGTACGTCGAGTTAGCCAACTCGGATATGCTTGAAGTGGGCGAGTGGGTCATCGCCATCGGCAACCCGTTCGGCTTGAGCCATACCGTCACCGCCGGGATTGTCAGTGCCAAGGGACGCAGTCAGATCGGCGTCGCCGACTACGAGGATTTCATCCAGACGGATGCCGCCATCAACTTCGGCAACTCGGGTGGTCCTTTGCTGAATCTTGACGGCAAGGCCGTGGGGATCAGTACGGCCATTATCGGGCCCGGAGGCAACGTGGGCATCGGTCTGGCCATCCCGATCAACATGGCAAGAGCCGTGTACGAGCAGCTCAAGGAGAACGGCAAGGTTGTGCGAGGCTTCCTGGGTGTTGGAATCGGAGATCTTGAGGCCGGTATGGGGGAATTCTTTGGGTTCAAGGACGGCAAAGGGGTCCTTGTGACCAGTGTCATGGACGACTCGGCGGCTCAGAAGGCGGGCATCGAGCGGGATGATATTATCGTGGAGTTCGAGGGCGAGCCGGTCGTGACGGCCAACGAGCTGATCAACCGTGTCGCCGTGCGTAAGCCCGGCAGCGAAGTGGAGCTTGTCGTCTTGAGGGAGGGCAAGCGGAATACCGTCCGGGTGGTCCTGGGAAAACGGCCGCAGGATGGAACGGAGGCCGCCGCAGGCAGCAGAGCCAGGCCGCAGGAGCAATTGGGTCTGTCGGTGCAGACACTGACCGACGAACTGGCGGAGCGCCTGGGGTATGAGAACGGATCGGGCGTCGTCGTGACCGAGATAGAGGCCGGCTCGCTGGCCGACGAATATGGAATCGAGCCGGGCATGCTGATCACGGAGGTGAATCGGGAGTCTGTACGGAACGTGCGCCAGTTTAACGAGGCGCTCGCGAAAGCGAGCGAGAAAGGCAAGGCCTTACTGCGGATCCGAAGCGAGGAGGGGACCAGGATCATTCTCATTCCCCTTGCCGGAGAATGAGCCCAATCGCCATCATTGAAGCGCCGGCCCCGCCCTAAGCGGGGCCTTTGTATGCGCCGCGCGGGAATCTGCCGAAGGCCATCATGCAACGGCCGGGCAAGAGCTGAATACAGGCCGCCTTTCCAGGACCGTGCGTCCGCCTGCGCCTGATTTCCATTGCCTGCCGCGATGTGCGTGCGTATACTCTGCCTCGGCATGTTCCAGAGAAT
>CBFDDG010000172.1:0-9096 GCA_965603505.1 uncultured Phycisphaerae bacterium
CAAGCAAGCCGGACCAAACCGTGCAGTGGACCCTCGATTGGTACGCTGCGCCTGGCTCCTTGATGGAATCGGCTTGGTTACGATATACTAACGGGCATGGAATCCAAGGTTTACATTGAAACCTGTGTAGTCAGTTACCACGCTGGGCGAGGGAGTCGGGATGTGGTCATTGCGGGTCGCCAGCAGTCCACCCTGGATTTCTGGGCTCTGCTTGGCAGCGAGCTATCGCCCTTTGTTTCTGCGCTCGTCGTGAAGTATGAGTATCCTGAGATTGTCTCACCGGACGCCTTCCTGGGAGGCGAAGCATGAAAGACCCATACGTCGAAGAGGTGCGCAAGCACCGCATGGAGCATACGCGTCAGTTCAATTCCAACCTCCATTTGATCTGCGAGGACCTGAGGGAGTTCGAATCCTGTTTGGGCGAGAGAATCGTAACGCTTGAGCCGAAGAAGAGGCGGCCAACACGGGCGTCTGGGAAATCGCCGCCAGGATGCACCAAGTCCTGACACCAGTCGATCGGGCCAAAGGCCACGATCCGACAAACGGCGGCTGAACGCTGCGAACGCTTCGCGCCTCGGGCTTATCACGTATCGCTAATCACGTCTCGCTTTCTTGCCTTTTGCGCTTGACTTTCCCGGCCCGGCCATGCGAAGATTACGGCTATGAGCAGGTGAGAATCGGCTGTTGGGAGTGCCCAAAGTGGTCGAGAGATGAATCGGAAAGGCGATTTCCTTGTTCTGTTGGGTGCCGTGATTGGAGGGGGCCCGGGCTACATCGTTTTCTTTGCGTTCGTCCGTCGGGGTCTCTATGGACTCGCCCTGCCGGGAGGGCTGCTCGGATTGGGGGCCGGCATCTTCAGGACCCGCTCCAAAGCTGTCCCAGTCGTGTGCGGGCTCATGGCGCTATCGCTAGGCCTCTTCACGGAGTGGCGTTTCGCGCCGTTTGTCGTGGACGGTGGTCTTGGCTACTTCGTGTTGCACGTCCATCAACTCAGCCCGCTCACGCTGATCATGATTGGAGCGGGTACGTTGATTGGCTTCTGGGTCCCATTCCGTCGCGGCTAGGCGTCGCGGAAGGCGGAACCATTCAGGGAGATTGAAAAGGAGTGAGGGAGAATATGTCCGACTACCCGCGAATATATGTTGATGCATGCTGTTACATACCTAATGCCCATCTGAAAGATAGAATTGGAAATGGGGAATCGGCGTGTGGAGTCTTGATTATAGATACCAATAATGAGGAATATGAGTTTTCACAGTATCTGGGCGATAAAACTGTGCCGCAACCTGAATTTGAAGGGCTTGTATTTGCCCTCGACAAGGCAAGTGAGGTACTTCGTAGAAACCAAAGCATAGAAGTATGGATGGATAGCCAATTGGCTGTCAAGTGGATGAACAGAGAATATAAGTTGAGGAAGGAGCATATCAAGCCGCTTTGTGATCGGGCTCGCGCTCTATCACAAAGGTTCGCAGGCGTTAGCTATTATCATCATTCCAGGGACTCCGAATTCGCAAGAAGAGCAGACAGAATAGCCGAAGCGGAGTATAAGAAGCACCATGCTACTTAGCAAGTGACAGCCAGCAATTATGGATACAACCAGGTGGCTACTATCGATGAGAGGGGCGCACACGATCTTCTCTGGGTTGTTCGTAATGGTCGCCGATTATGGATAGTTGGGTAGCTATTGTCCCCGACGTTCAAGAGAAGGATACTTGGCAAAGGGAGCTTAGCGAAAAGAATTCTCTGCAATGACAATAGGGTGCTTTCGGGCCCCGATGGTCAGACCATCCACCTTCGCATTAGCGAATTGATGAGGAGGGACATTTCCTCGTCGCCTGCGACCTTCCACCTCAGGCCTCGGACATCGTTACTGGTGGCAATAGGCTGGACGGGGTGCGGGCGAAGACGTATGATGGGCGGGAGTTGGTCTTGTGTGGGGCACGGGCCTCAGGTTGGACAGTTTTGCGAGGGTAAGGGTTGTGATCAGCCGAAGAGGGTTTTTGCGTTCCGTGGCCGCGGGGGCGTGTGCGGCGTTTCTGCCGGGGCGGGGGCTGCGGGCGGAGCGTCGGGTTGGCAGGCCGAACATCATTCTCTGCATGGCGGACGATCTGGGGTGGGGCGATCCCGGGTTCAACGGCAATTCGGTCATTGCCACACCGAATCTGGATGTTATGGCCAAGGCGGGGCTGCGGTTCACGCGGTTCTATTCCGCCGCGCCCGTATGTTCACCGACGCGCGGCAGTTGCCTGACGGGCCGGCACCCGTATCGCTATGGCGTGTTCTTCGCTAACGTGGGCCACTTGCGTGACGAGGAGGTGACCCTCGCCGAGGTGCTGAAATCGCAGGGCTATGCCACAGGTCACTTCGGCAAGTGGCACCTGGGGACGCTGCTGCCCGATTACTCCGGGAAGGGCGCGGGGCGCCGGCCTGAGGAGAATTACATGACGCCGGGCATGTCCGGTTTCGACGAGTGGTTTTCGACCGAGTATGCCGTGGCGACCTGGGACCCGTACGACCCGGAGAACTTCCACGGCAAAGGCTATGACGTCAGGGCCCTCTATTGGCACAACGGAACGAACATTACCGAGCCGCTGGAAGGCGACGATTCCCGCATCATCATGGACCGGGCCCTGCCGTTTATCCGGCGAACCGCGAGAGAACAGAAGCCGTTCCTCGCCGTCGTATGGTTTCATGCCCCGCACGCGCCGGTTGTGGCTGGCCCCGAGTACAGGGCCAGATACAGCGGTTACAGCGAGGGCGAGCAGCACTACTACGGCTGCATCACGGCGATGGACGAGCAGGTCGGCCGGCTTCGGGCCGAGCTGAGGCGGTTGGACATCGCGGACAATACGATGCTGTGGTTTTGCAGCGATAACGGGCCGGAAGGGAAGGACGGCAAGCAGGGCCGTTTCCGCGGCTCGGCCGGACCGTTCCGCGGGCGGAAGCGCAGTCTCTTCGAGGGTGGCATCCGCGTGCCGGCACTGCTGGAATGGCCCGGCCGGATCGAAGGCGGGCGAGTGACGGGCTTGCCTTGCTGCACATCCGATTACTATCCGACGATCCTCGATGCACTCAGCGCCCACGTGCAAGGGCAGCCGGAGCCTGTCGATGGCGTCAGCCTGCTTGCCCTGATCGAGGGCGGAGTCGAGCGGCGTCCATCGCCGATTGCCTTCGAATCAAAAAAGCAAGTCGCCCTGATTGACAACCAATACAAGATCTACAGCAACAACGGCGGCAAGACCTGGCAGTTGTTCGATATGACGGCCGACCCGGGCGAGACAAAGAACCTGTCGGATGAGAGGCCCGCACTGGTGGAGGCCATGAAGGCGAAGCTCGATGCCTGGCGGGAATCGTGCAAGCGCAGTCTGGCGAGTGAAGATTATCTTCCGCAGCAAGAAAAGGAGCCAACATGAGACAGACCCGAAGAGCATTTCTGAAGACCCTGGGGATGGCTGCTGGTTCGGCCGGTGTGTTGTCGGTGCTGGCCGGCCGCACGTGCTCCGGCCAGAATTCCAGGAGTAAGAGGCGGCCGAATATCGTTTTTATCATGAGCGATGATCACGCGTCGCATGCCCTGAGCTGCTACGGGAGCAAGATCAACAAGACGCCGAATTTGGATCGCATCGCGGAAGACGGCATGCGGTTCACGAACAGCTTTTGCACGAATTCCATCTGTGCCCCGTGCCGGGCTGTGATCCTCACGGGCAAGTACAGCCATGTGAACGGCGTCATCGACAACCGCGAGAAATTCGACGGCTCGCAGCAGACGTTCCCCAAGCTGCTCCAGCAAGCCGGCTACGAGACGGCCATGATCGGCAAGTGGCACCTCAAGACCGACCCGACCGGCTTCGACTACTGGAATATCCTGCCGGGGCAAGGGCGGTACTATAATCCGCAAATGATCGAGATGGGCCAGCGGAAGAAGTACACGGGCTATGTTACGGACATTATCACCGACCATGCCCTGAACTGGCTGAAGGGTCGGGATCGCGACAAGCCGTTCTGTCTGATGTACCACCACAAGGCGCCGCATCGCCGGTGGGAGCCTGGGCCGGAGCAGTTGACGATGTACGACGGCGAGACGATTCCCGAGCCGGCCACGCTCTTCGATGATTACACCGGCCGGGGACGGGCCGCCAAAGAGCAGGACATGAGCATCGAAAAGACGATGACGTCGAATGACCTGAAGCTGACGCCCATGAAGAATCTCACGCCTGAGCAGAAGGAAACGTGGGATGCGGCGTACGGGCCGAAGAACGAGGCTTTTGAAAAGGCCGGTCTGCAGGGCGAAGCCCTCGTGCGCTGGAAATACCAACGGTATATCAAGGATTATCTGCGATGCATCGCTTCCGTCGATGAGAACGTGGGGCGGGTGCTGGACTATCTCGACGAGTCGGGTCTGGCCGACGACACGGTCGTTGTCTACACCTCCGATCAGGGCTTCTATTTGGGCGATCACGGGTGGTTCGACAAGCGGTTCATGTACGAGGAATCGCTGCGGATGCCGCTGTTGGTGCGTTACCCGAAGGAGGTTCGCGCGGGCACGGTGAGCGATCAGATCGTTCTGAACCTGGACTTCGCCGAGACATTTCTCGACTATGCGGGCGCGTCCGTGCCGGGCGATATGCAGGGGCGTTCGCTGCGTCCGCTGCTGCGGGGCCGCACGCCGGGGGACTGGCGCCGCTCGATGTACTACCACTATTACGAATACCCGGCTGTCCACAGCGTGAAGCGGCACTACGGCGTCCGCACACAGCGCTACAAGCTGATCCACTTCTACAACGACATCGACGAGTGGGAGCTCTACGATCTGAAGAACGACCCGGACGAGCTGAAGAACGTTCATGGCAACCCGAAATACGCCGGGGTCATCAAAGAACTGAAGGAGGAGTTGAAGCAGTTACGCGCCAAGTACAAGGATTCGACCGGCAAGCCGGTCTGACGTTCAAGGGATTGAGAACGCTCGGGCCGTTGTCGGCGCGGATGTCGAAATGAAGAAGAGAGGCAGAGCTTGTATCGCTCTGCCTCTCTTGCATTGTACGTTTACTCGAGTATCTCTCCGGTGGCTTTGTTCCAGCGGACGGTGCGGACCTGCATGCGATGATCGGGGCCATGACAATCGGTACAGTACCGGGCCGTATGTCCGGCCTCCTCGCTGGGCTCCTCGCTTTCGAAGATGCTCAGGCCTGTCTCCAGGATAGGCTGGTGGTCCTCGACGTGCCGAATCTCGTGCCGGGGATGGCACATCATGCACGTGGGGTTGATTCTCTCCTTTGGGTACATGAGCTGCGGTGGGGTGATATTTCCCTCGTCGGAGCGATGCCGCAGCGATTCTCCGTGGCAGCGTTCGCAGCCGATGCCGGCCAATTCATGGTCCAGCGCCAGCTCGTCTTCATCGAAATCCAGGTGGCACGCTTTGCAGAAAGGGTTGGCCACAAAGGTCTTCTGTTGTGCGTAATAGTCGTCAGCGGGCGACGCCTGTTCGGCCGGCTCGTTTGCCTCCGCCACGGCGGCCGTGCTCAGACGGGACAAGTTGACAAACGAGCAGTTTGCCAGCCAGGCCAGCAAAAAACTGCTCGTTCCCATCGTCGCCCACGCAAAAAACGCTTTGCGAATGATCCCCATACTCCTTCCCACTATTGCATCTTCTTTTGAGGCGAGCGTCCGTTCGAACGCCTCGCCGACGGTTGTCGATTAGACGTATTCCCAGTCCTTGAGCCACTCGTAATCGGCGGGCAGTTGGGCCCAGGCCTTGTCCATGGCCTCTTCCAGCTCTTTGGCTTCGGCCATGTCAAGCTCGCGTCGCTCCTGAACCGCCTTGGCCAGATTCTCCACCTGGTGCGGGTTAATCATGCCCGGGATGGGAGCGGTGACGGCCGGATTGTTCAGGATGTAGCGAATGGCCATCCGGGCCAGTTTGCCATCCTCTGCGGCGTGGGGGCTGTCCGGTGAGCTGTCGCCCTTGAACAGATGCGTTCCGGAGAAGGGCTTGATGCCGAACATGCCCACGTCGTGTTGCTTCAGGGCATCGAAGATGCTCTCGCGAGGCAGCACCTTGCTCTTGGCCGTGTACGGCGTCACAACGACCTGGACGATATCCGGGTAGGTTTCGATCATCCACTTGATGTGCGGACGGTCGTGCGACGAGAAGCCGGTGAAGCGGCACTTGCCCTGCTTCCTGGCCTTTTCGAGGGCCTTCATCATTTCGTCCACTTCGGCTTTGGAGTGCTGCCCGCTCTGCTCGTGCATGGTGGGACGCCATAGATCGACGTAGTCGAGCTTGGCCGCCCGCATTCCCTTGTCCAGGGTTGCCAGCAGGGCGTTTGCGGTGCGGAATTTGGGATTGCGCATTTCTTCCTGGTACCACGAGAAGCCGAAGAACATCGAGTCCCGCCGGCCTCGGAGAGCTTTGGCGTAGGCCATGATTTCTTCTCTGGTGCAAGCATCGATGTAGTTGACACCACATTCGATACACTTGGTGACAACATCGCGGCGGTTTTCCTGAAAGCCCTTGTTTTCCAGGTCGGCGCTGAGCCAGCCGCGGGCCTTGAACACGCCGGGAACCATTTTATCGACGCGTTTCCAGTGTCCGCCCAGGCATACGGCCGAGATCCACAATTCGGTCTTGCCCAGTCGGCGGTATTCCATGTTGGGATTGTAGCTGCGGGTCTTTTCGATCTGCTCGGCGGCTTGGGCCTGCTGTTCGGCCAGAGCCGCGAGTCCGGCGGCAAACCCGGCCGCCGCCGTGGCGCCGTCGCGCATGAATTCACGCCGGGTCAGGTCCTTGCCTTGGTTTGCCTTCTGGCTGTCGTCTTTCATGGGGGTCTCCTTATGGTGGATTGTCTTGTCTCAAAGCCGTTGTGCTTTCGGTCTCTCGATCGCGCGATCGTAGCAGTCTTTCAGGTAATCGCGGGCAGTGGCAAGGTTGGTCCGCATGACGTCGCTCGGCGGATGTCCATGCATGAAGGGGTTGACGTACCCGCGATAGTCGATCTCGACCAGGGCTTGGATCCACGGCGTCATGTCCGTCGTGCCGACGCCGGGGAGTTGTTGGGACTGCGGCTCACGTTGCCAGGCGTAGAAGAACAGCAGTTGCTTGCCGCAGATGCGGACGGCCTGCGGTACGGAGGCTTTGAGCGCCTGGATGTGATAGGGGGCCAGGGCGATCCCTAATCTGCGTGACGTGTTGATATCGACAAACGCCTTGAGCGAGTCAAGCGAATTGAGCAGGGCGTTCCCGTGGTTTTCAATGGCCAGATAGGAGTTGTACTTCTCCGCCAGTTCAGACAAAGGCTTGAGGCCTTCGATAAACTGGCGCATCCGCGTGCTTAGCTCCTCCGGTTTGCACGGGCCGGCACTACCCTGGACGGCGACACCGCCACCGGCTCCGCCCAGCAGTTCCGCATACCGGGCGTAGCCGCCGCGATACACGGAAAACGCAAACAGCTTGAGTTTGTGCTTGCGCAGCACTGCCTTGAGGCCGTCAGGGCCCAATCGCTGAGCCACGTCGTCAAGATGGGGGCAGCCTTCGTGGGCGGACCAGATATCGATGGCTTCGAAGCCCAGACCGGCAATTTGCTCGCAGGCGCCTTCGATGGGCAGCTCCCTGAAGTGGATGGACGAGGTGGACAGCCGCATCGGCCAGGCGGCGGCATCGGCGGGGGCGCCTCTGGACGCTGTGCCCGCGGCGTACGAAGCCGCAGCCACGCCCGTGAGTTTCAGGAAGCTCCGTCGGCCGATCATGTGGTCCATTGGACGATTCTCCTACTCATCGCCGGGGCAGAGACGAGGTCAAATAGACGTGTGCCGCACCAGACTTTATTGCATGCAGGCCCTTGACCCGACGGCTTTTCTAAATTAACAAATGGATCATGGTCCCGCAACGCCTAAATCCGCGTGTGCCGAACAGTCACTCCATGCCCGCTAAACAGGATACGAATGCCGCCGAGGCCCCCGCCCTCAAGGAGCTTGCCATCACGGTGGTCCACGACAACTATCCGCACTGCGATACGCTGCGGACCGCCTGGGGCTTCTCGGCCTATGTCACGGGGCCCGAAAGAACCATTCTTTTCGATACGGGCAGCGACGGGACGTTGCTCCTGGAGAACATGGCAGCGCTGCAAGTAAAGCCCGGCAGCGTCGAGACGCTGGTTCTCTCGCACGTTCACCCCGATCACACGGGTGGGTTGACGGGCTTTCTCAACGAGAACCCTCACGTCCGTGTTTACCTGCCGGCGTCTTTTCCCCCCCGGTTCAGGGACATCGTACGGGGATACGGAGCCACCGCTGTCGAAGTCAACGAGCCGTGCGCGGTCTGCCCGAACGTGTATTCAACAGGAATTCTCGGGCGACTGGTCAAGGAGCAGGCCCTGGTGATTCGCACAGATCGCGGCCTGATCGTCCTCACCGGCTGCACCCATCCGGGGATCACCGGAATCCTGAAGACGATCACACGCGTGCGCGAAGACGATATCCTTCTCGTGATGGGCGGATTTCACCTCGAATGGGCCGCCGCACGGAAGGTGAAGAAGATCATTGCCGTGTTTCAAAGCCATGGTGTTCGGTACGTAGCACCCACACACTGCTCGGGCGACAAGACGCGGGAGCTGTTTCAGCAGCATTACCGTGCCTGTTACGTCGACGTTGGTGTGGGAAAGATCTTGACCCTTGCCGAGTTGAGGTGAGGGCCACATTCTCCGGTGGTTATCCACACCGATTCTGTAAGGGTCCAGCCCTTGCCGGCACAGACAACACGACCTGAACCACATACCCAGACGATGCGACATTCAGCAGGAGCCTCTTGTTTCATCCCTGGAACACCTGTCCCGGCAGCGATACGGTTCACAAGGGCGCATCAATGAATGCACCGCGTCTCTTCTCTCGTAACCCGGTCTCCTACGGCAGCATATCTGGTGAAAAGGAAAAGGGGACGCTGAAGCTCGCCTGCAGCAATCGCCTAATGAGGCATGAATTCCTGTTGGGCAAGTTCCTGGCGGGTGCCTCAGGATTGTCGGCCGTCGTTCTCGTCGTGTGGCTTGTGTCTATCCTCCTGGTGACGAAGGAGTCCTCCGTGCTTTCGGAAACAGGAATCGAAGG
>CBFDDG010000173.1:0-9095 GCA_965603505.1 uncultured Phycisphaerae bacterium
TGGACTTGAGAGCGCCCCGACATTGTCTGGAATGTCTGTGGAAATAGTCGCCAAATTCTTCTTGACAAACGTGCGCATCCGGCGGTACTACTCGCGGAGCCTCCGCGCTGAGATCCTAGGCTCAAAAGGGCAGATGCAGTATCTTTTTAAGGAGATGAGAAGATGAGAATCAAGAGCATTTGTGCCCCATGTTTCCTGCCAAACCAGACAAAGATCCAAGGTGTGGTTTTAATAGCCTTTTGTATGCTGTTTCTGTCGTCCTGTTCCGGAGTTGGCAGGTACAGCCCCAAGCCAACCATAGCAGCGGGTGTCGCAAAGAATATCAGGTTTTCAAAGGCTGTGGCAGTTGTCAATGCCCAGGATTCCCAGGAAGAACATATACTGGGTTTCCAGGGCATTGTCGTGAATTACCATGAGTTCACCCAGTCCGTCGTGGATGGTCTCAAGGCAGAACTTGCGGCAGGTGGTACGCCCGTCAGAGATGACGCAGAGAAGCTGCTATACGTGACTGTCACCAAGGTGAGCATGATGCCCGGGGCTATGACTTTCAGGGGCACCATCGATGCGATGGTAAAGACAGGAGATGGGCACACGGAACGATTCTCCGCCACACGGGCCTCCTACGCCTCGGGCTGGAATGTGAGCACCGGTCCCACCAAGCCGCTGGATGCAGCGTTTAAAGACCTCGTCAAGTCGATATTGGAAAAGGCGGCACTTCAAGAGTACATCGAGAACTGATCCATGACAGACGATCTTGTGTCTGAACGAGAACCGTGATACTCTTTTTCCCAACAAAGGAGGCCCACATGCGAATCATAGGTTTGTTGACGATCGTTGTTTTGCTGCAAGGATGTACAGTCAGCCAGAATGTCATCCCGGTACCCCGGGCGGATATCGCGGAAATCACGATCATCGAAAACCCGGCAGTGCAGAGCACGTTTCTCGACGCCGTGAAGGCGGCGGTCGAAGAGCAGGGCATCAAGACGCAGGTAGGCCCTCCTCTGGCCCCGCCGGAAGACTACCCATACGCTATGACCTACACGGCAAACTGGGCCTGGGACATTACCATCTACATGGTGTATGCGGAACTCAGTGTCTTTGAAAGAGACAAAGTAATCGGGAAGGCCGTCTATGACTGTAGAAGAGGGGGGTACCGAATGGACAAATTCATAAACGCAGAAAGCAAGGTGAAAGAGTTGGTCGGCGAGCTATTCGGCAAATAGAAGGCAGGCAAATAGCAGCGGGAGTCGCCGCACTCGTCGTGGCCCTGTTTCCTGCTTGCCGGCGTCGGCCGCGCGGCATCGACAATTGGACTCCCAGAGCTGACGTGGAGGCGGCGCCGGGCCTGATCTCACTTCGCCAACTTCTGCGTCTGCACTTGTTGAATACGGGGGCGGCTCGTGGTTTATGAGCCGTCCCCTGTGTGATCCGTCTGACCGTTCAGGCCGCTATTTGAAGAGCAGAAACAGGCCGACAGAAAACTCTGCCGCCTTGATTCCTTCGGTGCCACCTGTTTTCAGATTGTCGATATCCACCTCCGCACTGTCATAGGCGGCTTCCAGGCCCATCCGAAAGTGACTGCTGTCGAGAAACTCAAGACCGACCGCACCAACAAACCTGAGGTTGCTGCCGTCGTAGTAGTCTCCGCCGGCAAAGTGGTAGGAAAGACCCCCGCGCACGTAGAACGATACGGGATTGTCCGGGCCCACCACATATCCTATGTTGGCACTCACCGGCAGTTGCCAGTGGTCCGCGTCTCCATATATGAGGATGAACGGGCCAATCCCCGCCCCTGCCATCAGGCCATTGTCCCATTGGTAGTAGGGGAACAGGGAGATCCCAACCGGCCAGATTGATGCATCATCCACAGTCACACCAAATTCCTGCTCCAGGTTGTCTTCGTGTAGATCTACCAGATCGTTAAGTCCGCCGACGTACGTGAAGGCCAACCGAAATCGAAAGCCCGCCATGGCCGAGTTGGCGGGAAGCACCGCCGGGATGGACACCTCATTGGTGGATACACCGAGACCTTTCATTGGCAGCGGCGAGATCTACGTTTACAATCACGAACGATGGCACAGAAAGACTATCCCACAACCAATGCCATTCGTTGTCTGCTCGAGCATGCGATCGAGTTCGAGGTCTTTACGTACCCGTACGAGGAGCGAGGCGGCACTCGCGTTTCCTCCAGGGAGCTGGGCGTCGACGAGCACACGGTGATCAAGACCCTGGTCATGGAGACGGACGCAGGCCGGCCTTTGATCGTGCTCATGCATGGGGACTGCGAAGTCTCGACGAAGCAACTGGCGCGGGTCCTGAACGTCAAGGCGGTCCGTCCGTGCGAACCCAAAACGGCCGGTCGCCATAGCGGCTATCTCGTTGGCGGAACCAGTCCGCTTGGTACCAGACGGCCCATGCCGGTCTATTGCGAGGCCGGCATTCTCAGCCTGGATCGCATCTACATCAACGGTGGCCGCCGAGGCCTTCTGGTACGCATCGACCCTCGTGATCTGTCTAAAGCCCTGGACATCACTCCGGTCGATGTGGCAACACCCAAGTGACAGGCAATGATGAGAAACTGAATGACTGAGTCGAACGGTAGGGACATGATCGGCTGCTTTGGAGAACGCATATGAACAAGATGGATCGATGGGCTTTGGGCCTGGTGTTTGTCCCTCTTCTCTTTCCACACATGGGCAATTTAGCCGCCGGGGGGGCCGTGTCGGAGACGGAAGAGCTTTACCGGCGTTTTGTCGAGCCGGGGCCGGCGTATCGGGGAAAGCCCTTCTGGTCGTGGAACGGCGAGTTGAAGCAAGACGAGCTGATCCGCCAGATTCACGTGATCAAGGAGATGGGCTTCGGCGGGTTCTTTATGCACTCTCGCACCGGTCTGGCCACCGAGTATCTCGGCGACGAGTGGTTCGCGCTGACCAATGCCTGTGCGGATGAGGCGGCCAGGCTCGGGATGGAGGCGTGGCTGTACGACGAGGACCGCTGGCCCTCAGGGACGGCGGGCGGACTCGTGACGAAGAGGCCCGAGTACCGTCGCAAGTATATGAGGCTTCGCACGATGCCGGCGGGCCAGTTCGGCTGGAGCGATGCCGTCTATGCGGCGTTTGCCTGCGATCTGGACGGCATCAATTACTCCAACTGCAAGCGGATCACGAATGACACACGTTCTTCGGAATACGTGAGCAAGACGATTCTCGTCTTCACGGTCGAGGAGATGGCCAAGGGCAGCTTCTATAACGGCTACACCTACGCCGACACGATGAATCGTGAGGCCACGGATTACTACCTGAAGCTCACGCACGAGCAGTACAAAGCTCGCTGCGGGGACCGGCTGGGCCGATCGATCCGCGGGATCTTCACCGACGAGCCGCACCGCGGCACCGTCATGTGTGGGTTCAGCCTGTCCAACGAGAACAGCACCTGGATGACGCCATGGACCGACAAGCTGCCGGAGGAGTTTCTCGGCCGCGTTGGATACGACTTGGTGGACCATTTGCCGGAACTGTTCCTGCGCAAGGACGGCCGGCCGGTATCGAAGGTCAAGTGGTTCTACATGGATGTTTGCCAGCAACTGTTCCTCGATAACTGGGCCAAACCGATTCTCGACTGGTGCAAGAAGAACAACATGCTGCTCACGGGCCACGTGCTGCACGAGGACACGCTGACGGCGCAGACCACGATGCAGGGCTCGCTGATGCGGTTCTACGAATGCATGCACTACCCCGGCGTGGATGTGCTGACCGAGGGCAATCGCAACTACTGGATCGTCAAGCAGCTCAGCTCGGCCGCCCGGCAGTTGGGTCAGAAGTGGCTGCTGTCGGAACTGTACGGCGTGACAGGCTGGCAGTTCGACTTCGAAGGTCATAAGGCGGTGGGGGACTGGCAGGCCCTGTTCGGCATCAATCTGCGCTGTCACCATCTCTCGTGGTACACGATGGAAGGCGAGGCCAAGCGGGATTACCCCGCGAGCATTTCCTATCAGTCCGCGTGGTGGCGGGATTATGCCCCGGTGGAAACGTACTTCGCGCGCCTCGGCCTGTTGCTTCAGCAGGGCAAGCCCTATTGCGACCTGCTCGTGCTCAATCCGGTGGAGAGCTTGTGGTCCCAGATCCATGTCGACTGGACACACAACATCGCCTCGCCCAGAGACGCCGCGATCCAGGAGATCGAGAAGGCGTATCAGGACCTTTTCCACTGGCTCGCCGGCGCACAGATCGACTTCGACTACGGCGATGAAGAGATGATGAGCCGGCTCTGCCGGATCGAGCCCGATGCGAACGGCCAGACCGTGCTTTGGGTGGGACAGGCGCCATACCGCGCGGTCCTGGTCGGCAAAATGACCACCATCCGCGCCGATACGCTGGTCACCCTGTACAACTTTCACCGGGCCGGCGGCAAGGTCATTTTCACCGGGGAAGCGCCGACCTATGTGGACGCATTCAACAGCGCGCTGGCGCAGAGCGTGGCCGAGCGCGTCATCCGTTGTGATTTCGATCGAGATTCCGTCGTGGGTGCTGTCAAGGAGTACGTTCGTACGCCGGTCGAGATTGTCGATGCGACCTCCGGCAAACCACTCACGGATATCTTCTGCCAAATGCGCGTGGACGGCGACCGCGTGATCCTCGTGGCCATGAACGTCAATCGCGACAAGCCGTACCGCAACGCCAAAATTCGTGTGCCGGCTAAAGGATATATCACCGAGTGGAACTGTCTGACGTCGGAGCGACATGAAGTACGCGCTGAGGACCGGGATGGGGTTCTGGAATTCACGACGGACTTCCCGCCGTCCGGCGAGTATGTGTACGTGATTACGACGGACAAGCCTGCGGGTGTCCCTGCGAAGCCCCGATACGTGCAGAAACAGACGCAGGAGTGCAGGGGCCCATTCGCGTACAGCCTCAACGAAGAGAATGTGTGCGTTCTGGACGTGGCGAAGTATCGGATCGATGAGGGCCAGTGGCAGGACAGCCGGGAGGTCCTGAAGATCGATCAGGCGGTGCGCAGCCACTTCGGCCTGGCGCATCGCGGCGGGGAGATGGTGCAGCCGTGGTTCAGCCGCAAGTACTGGCCCCGCCCGGAAACAAAAGGGCAGGTCACGATGGTGTTTCCCTTCCGGGTCGAGGATGTGCCGCCCGGGCCGGTGACGCTCTGCCTCGAGCGGCCGGAGCACTTCACCATCCGGCTCAACGGCCGGCCTGTCGCATCCGAGCCAAACGGCTGGTGGATCGATCCGGCCATCCGGAAAGTGACACTTCCCCCGGATGGTCTCATCGAAGGAGACAACGCTCTTGAATTGCGCGTGGCCTTCTCTGGGGACAAGAACATCGAGGCTGTCTACCTGATCGGTGATTTCGGCGTCCGAATCGACGGGACTTCCCGTACCCTCGTCGGCCTGCCGGACAAGCTTGCCATCGGCGATGTCACGGGCCAGGGCCTGCCCTTCTATTCAGGCTCGATTCGCTACACGGTCCCGGTGACGCGGCGGCCGGGAGAAGGAGAGCACGTCTTTATCGAGTTACCGAGTTTTGAAGGGGCCTGCGCCAAGGTCTCGTCGGAGAAACGTGATTCGCGTCTGATTGCCTGGCAGCCGTACGAGGCCGAAATCACGACGGACGCGCGGGACGCCGGCGTGATCTTCGTCGATGTCGTGCTGACGCGGCGCAACACGTTTGGTCCCTTGCACCTTGTGCCGAAGCGGTCGGGCGCGTACGGCCCCGGACACTGGGTCACCGGTGGCCAACAGTGGTCGGATGAATACCAACTTTGGGAGGCCGGACTGCTCGCGGCCCCGATCCTGCGCGTTTGCACGGTTGAGTAGCCGCGATGGATCCGAAGTCTCGCGTCCTGCTATCATTCGGATCGTTTCGCGGGGCTCATCGCTGGCCGAGAAACACCGGTGGCTCCGACCAAGGAAAGTCGGAGCCACCGTTTCAATTCCAAACTGTCGATAATGAGCCGCAAGTCCTATGGGCCGACGACGCGGATATCATCGATGTAAAGCAGGCCGGCGCCGCCGGGTGTGGGATTGTCCCGGTCGCCGAGACCAATGTACATCGTCTTGATCTTGGCCGCGTTCACGCCGAAATCGGCCAACGGGATTCGCCACTCTACCCATTCGGTTGCCTTGACAAGATCGGGATTCGGATTGGCTACGACGCCGACTTTGTTGTTGTCGTCCTTCATTGCCACGTACAGCGTATCGAGACCGTTTTCCGCATCTCCCCGGACGTAGAGGACCAGGGTGTCCACGCCCTCGATCGTCCAATCCTGGGTCGCGTTCCACGTCCGCTCCGCCTCCGAATAGTACGGCGGATTCACGTTGTTGTAGTCCAACGGCATGGACTGGCCGCCGCTGTGAACGACGATCCGCTCGGCGAACGGGGCCTCCCAGTAGCCGACCGTGGAGCCGGTGTTGTTCGTGGCGCCGTCGAGCCAGACCTCAAAGATGGCGTCGCCCGTCTCATAGTCATCGACGTAGCTCTCGAAGTCATCCACAATCAGATACGCCGGCACGGTGAATCGCCAGGTGTATCCCTTGTGGATGGTCGTGTCGTCGGCCTCGACCTCGTCGATCCGCCAATAGTAATCGCCGCCGCCAAATTCGACCAGTCCGGCCAGCGAGAAGCTGGTCGCGGCCTGATTGCCCTGGTACTTGGCGGAGTCTTTGTCGGCCCCGGCGACGGCTTCTCTCTCAGTGCCGAAATACACGTCGTGGGAAGCGGCCGTATCGCCGGCCTGCCAACGGAGCCTATCGGCATTACGAATGTCCACGATCGCGCCGGCGGCCGGTTCCGGCTCGCTCGCCGGCAGCGGGTCGCCACGCATGATCTCCTGAATTCCCGCCTCATCCAGCGCCTTGCTATAGACGCGAACATCGTCGATCTTCCCGGCAAAGTACCGCTCGTCCAGGTGGCTGTATTGTCTTCCGATGTGGAAGAACTCCGCGCTTGGGGCGAAGCCCGTTTCCGTCGTCGAGGCCTGCTTCACGCCGTCCACATAGAGAAAGTTGCCCTGCCCCTCGCGAACGCCAGCGACGTGGTGCCACTCCGTATCGGTGTATTCGAGGTCGCTGCTGACGCCGCTTTTCGCGAGATCGGTGCTCCCGTCGCCGACCCACAGGCGAAAGACGTTGGTGCTGTGCCGTACGAGGACGAATCCCATGTAGCTGCCGGGGTTGGTCAGCCTTCCGGCGATGCCCTCATAAAGGCCCGCATTGCTCGGGGCCAGTTGGACCCACGCGCCCAGGGTGAAATCGCCCGTGACGCCCTCGCCCGCGTTAGTCCCGCAATCGACATATTGCCCGTCTCCATCGAATTCCAGAGCCCCGCCATAGTATCCGTCCACCCACTGCGGGCCTCCGATGAGGATCCCGTGGCCGCCGTGGCCGGACCAGTCGATCGCGGTTGGCCCCGTCCCTTCGTCCAGCGTCCACCAGCCGGCGAGGTCCGGGTCTGTGATCGCCACCTCGGGAACCGTGGTGAACGACCAGACCGGGCCCTTGTACCACTGCGCACCGTCGAATGCATCGACTCGCCAGTAATAGGTCGTGTTGGATTTCAGGGGCCCGGGATCATGCGCAGGGGCGACCGTCGGCCAACCGGTGAGCAGGGGAGCGTCGTTGATCTGATCGAAGCTCTCTCCGAAATGGATCTGGTGGAACACAGTGGCGAGGCCTTTTTGCCATGCCAGATCCCGATCCGTTCTGACGAGTTGTGCCCCGTCCGCCGGGTCAGGCTGCCAGGCGGTTCTCGGTCGCACCAGAAAGCTCCAGACGTTGCCCATCCAGGGACTTTCCGGATTCGCTTCGTTGATTTCGTCCACGCGCCAGTAGTAGGTCGTGCCGGGCGTCAGGCCTTGCGGATGAGGTTCGGCGCCCATCCCCACGGCGATCTCCGGCTTCGTGGTCGAGACAGCCGCCACCCTGGCCTCATTCACATCATTAAAGTCGTCGCTGAAGTAGATTGTATGCGAGGCGGCAAGATCGCCCGGTATCCACTTGAGCGTATAGGCTGTGTTGTCGATCGTGGCGCCATCAGCCGGGTCGGCGGGACCCGCCGCACGATAGCGTCCCTGGGGCGGCGGCTCTTCCCCAATGTAAAGACGGTCCAGCCAGACCTTGCAGTTCAGGCCCGAGCCGCTCATGGACCAGTGCGGCCCCTTCAGCATGTAGTAGATGTCCAAAGACCAGTCCGCATGACCGGTGGTCGTCGTGTCAGTGTGTGTGTACTCATAGACGAACGTCTGCGGTTCCGTGGTTAGCGGCACCCTGGTCATGTAGAGGTCGGTCCACGAGTCCGGGTTCGGCACGTACTTCTGGATCAATATCACCATTTCACGCGCCTGACTCGCTCTGGCGGTCAGTCCGATTGTGTACGTCTTACCCTGCTCGAATTGCAGCTCTCCCTGGGCAATCCCGATCATGGTTCCGGCCCCGGCGTTGGTCACGTCGATCAGCGCCGCGTTGTACCCGGACAAGGCCCCGTCCTCCACGACGTTCACGCTGAAGCCCGCACCTCCGTAGATGCCCCACGAGTTGAGATCATCGTCGAATTCGCCGTTTTGAATCTGGTTCTCCTGGCCAAAGGCAAAGGGGCCGCCCCAGCCGAACACCAGCACGACGAAAGCCAAACAGATCAGTCTCTTGAACATGGTCGTCCTCCTTTTCTTATGAGATGAGTATCACTGGCGCGGCTCTTGGCCCACGCTCAACCATACCTCCGTTTCCTCACACACCCGTTGCCCGTCCTTCAGGAGTACACACCTCCACCCTTGTCATCACATCCAATTGTACCGGGTAAGCCACGGGAGATGCAAGCCAAAAGTGATGAGCCGGCCGGGCGGGGTGCACGACAAGATCGTGGCAAACGCCCCGGATGTCATTGCGAGCCAGCCGAAGGCTGGCGCGGCAATCTCAACCCCTGGCCTTCTCGGAGATTGCTTCGTCGGCGTATGCCTCCTCGCAATGACATCCTTCTTATCCTGACCCGCCACTTTCTTGTCGTGCACCCGGCCGGGCGTGTGCGACCACCTTTTGTGGCCCGGGTGGGCAAGTGCGGGATTTCGCGTGGTAGGGCGAGCGTCCC
>CBFDDG010000174.1:0-9086 GCA_965603505.1 uncultured Phycisphaerae bacterium
CTCGACCCGAAGCGGCGGCCCTGGATGGTGCACGTGGAGACGTGGAACGAATGGCACGAGGGCACGGATATCGCCCATTCGCGGGAGTACGGGCGGAGCTACATCGTTCTGACGCGGCTGTTTGCCGACATGTGGCACGCCGGGACACTCCTTCATCTGCCCGGCAGCTACATTGATGCCGACCGCATCCGTTGGGAGCCGCAGAAGCCTCGCGGCCTGGAACTGCGGCCGAGCGGCGGCGATGGCAATTGGGAGCTGAAAGCGTTGGACAGCACGCCCGCCGTGGTCACTACGCCGAATCCGCATTCCCAGACGGGACGATATCTCTACTTCAACGTCGATGACGCCTTTGCCTATGGCCTGCTCGGCGGGCCGATGCTGCTCCGCGTCACCTATCGGGACAGCGGATGCTCGTCGTTCGGCGTCGAATACGACAGTACGGTGGACCAAGGCCCGCTCGACGGGGCGTTTCGGCCGGCAGGGGCGATCACGCTGGCCGGCACCGGCACGTGGAAAACGGCCGAATTCAGACTGCCCGACTGCCGGTTCATGAATCGCTGCAACGGCGCGGACCTCCGCCTTGCCGTGGCTGAAGGAGATGTCGAGCTCGCAATCAGCCGAGTGGAACTCGGGAAAATCGATGGCCCAAACTGATGCATCGGCTCAGTAGCTCCCCTCCAAAGGGGCCCCGCGACGGTCGAAACCAAAAAGAATCCCCGCCTTCGCGGCAGTGGCAGGGCAGTGGCCAAGGTCCGTCGGCACCTGTCCGCAACGGCGTTATCTACCATCTTTCCACGAAAGGACTGCCGGGTAGACAGGTTTTGTGAATATGGGCAATCGGGGAAGCCTTGAAAGTCTTGCCAACGTTCCGTGAAGGCCTTTTGGCTGTCAGTGACGCGACACTTGCTCTAACATGTTTTTCCAGCGTAGGTTATGAGCTAAGCACCGAAAGCGCATGCGCGAATTTTCTCCCACGATGGGCCGGGGGGCACAGCCTTTGCGGGGATTATAGAGTTGGGTGGGCGGAAACGTGGCGAACCCGACACGCTTATCAACAGGTTATCCACAATCACAGAACCGGCACTCGGCCTCAGTGAGGCGAGCGTCAACCGGCCCCGCCAACGTCGTCAGGTGGCTGGATGATCCAAGTGCCTGTGCACGCGACTGATGGGGGCCTTTTGTGGGCTCGGGCAGAGGCCAAGGATGGCGAATTCACATGGTAAGTGCAACAGGGGTATAGATGATGTTTGCGTCGGCATCACAGGCCCCGTGTTCTGCGAATTCGAGGCGGCGTGACGCCCGGTCGCGGAGAAAAATCTTCACCCATCCCCGGAGCGAACACCCGCTGTACCCGATAATCCGCCGCCCTATATCACAGCCAATCACGGTTCCGAAATCAGTCCGTCCCATCGGCTGAACATCCCTCAATTTCCTTGACACTGGGTCGGCAATCGGATACACTACCTATATCAATCGCCCCTGGGGCGATGAATCAATTGGGGGGTGCTCATCAGTCTCTCCTTTGGGCACTCATGTTGATGTAAGTTTGGATGACTCGAACGTGACTTCTGGCGTTCTGCTGTTTGGACGCGAGTCATCCGGGGGGGTGCAGAACTGATGCCAGCCAGCAGCTCTGTCATCCACAATCGGTGCTGCCCGTGCATCCGGATCGGCCGAAGAGCCATCCTTCCCTGTACGGCGTGAACGGTGGCCGATGACCGACGGATTCGCCCGTCGGTAACGGCGCAGGACCGAGCGAGGGATCGCGAGACAACATGGATGAAAGCCAGAGACCATACGGACAGTCGAGAACGAAGACCGTCCAACCATTGTGGGGACAGTGCAGTTTCTTGGGGGTGTGGCGATGATGAGAAGGGCAAACACAAACACAGTTCTTGTGGTCGCGGCCGCCCTGGCTCTGCCGCTCCTGGCCGCGAGGACGACCCGCGCCGACACGGTGAACATCGTCCACGACGGGTATGGTGCGTATGGCGCCACCACCTTCTGGGCCGCGGGACATTATGGAAACGTCGCCATGGCCGGCGTGTATCTGCTGGATAAGACCGGCGGAACCGGCATCGGCAATACCTGGCCCGACGGACTCATCCCGGGCTTCTGCATGGAACTGCACGAGCCCGTCCCGTCGAGCACCTTCCAGTACCAGGTGACCATGCCCGACAACGCATACAACAGCGTCATCGGCGAGGCCTTAGGGACATACAAGGGCAACTATCTCCGGGAGCTGTGGGCCCGGTATTACGATCCGGCCTGGGCCAGCCCGGGGACGCATACGGCGCAGCAGAACGCGGCCGCCGAGGCCTTCGCCGCGGCGATCTGGGAGATTATCTACGAAGACCTCCCCTCTATGTCCGCCGCCTGGGATGTCACCACCGACGGCACGCTCGGCGCCGGCGGGTTCCGCGCCGAGAACCTGGACGCGGCCACGGCCAACAAGTGGCTGCACGAGTTGACCGGCAGCGGCCCCAAGGCGGACCTGCGTGCGTTCGTCCTCCAGGGGCAACAGGATTACCTCGTGGCCGTGCCCGAGCCGGCAACCGTTGTCCTGCTGGGACTCGGAGGAATCGGCACTGTCCTGCGTCGCCGACGCATGAGAAGTATGACCGGATGAGAGGGGGCTGTCCGGGGATGAGCGGCCCGAAGCGGTCGGCCACGCCCCGGAGCCAGACATGCATACAAACAAGGCAAACAAACGACTTGACTGCGTAGGAGGAGAAGAGATGAAAGTATCGATTCCCTGTATAGCCGCGATGATTGCGATCGTGACGGCGCCGATGCTGGCGGACACCGTGACGCCGCAACGGGTCATCGAATTCAGTCCCGCGCCCGATACCGCCGGCGAATGGCATTACGACGGCGCCGGGGTCCTCAGCTTCGATCAGGACATCGCCGTCGATGCCGCCCTAGGCAGCAACTACGACGCCCTGGTCGGCGCCCACGTGTTTCTGCCGACGTTTCAGGTCGGCGGCATTCCCAGCGCCCCGTATACGCTGACGCCGTTGGGCAGCGCCGATATCGTCATCAGGAGCGCCGACAACAGCACGACCTACATGACGGGCACCCTCGGCATGGGCGATCTGTCCACCATCGGCACCGTGGCCGGCGGCTTCACCCAGTTCCAGGTCGATATCACAAATCTGTTTATCACCCATGAAGGCACGGCTCTCGGCTCAGCCGCGCTGGCGATTCTCGATAACATGAAATTACCCTCGCTCGACTTCGAGTTATCGCTTCAAGGAGGAAGTGGGCCCGGTTACTTTACCTTCGCCGATATGCTCGACGGTGGGTTCAGCGGCGGAGGTGGCTTTAGCGGAGCGATGTCGGTACCTGAGCCGACCACCATCGCTCTGCTCGGACTTGGCGGGCTTGCCCTCATTCGCAAGCGCCGTTCTTTATACTGACCTGAAGCCCCCTTACCTTGGAAGGACGGGCCGCGGATTTTCCCGCCGCGGCCCGTGTCTTTTTGCGCACAAAGAACACGATGCCCGCATCGATCCACCGGCCGCGCGTAAAGCGGGGCCGCTTGAGAGCGGCCCCGTGGTTGGTTTCAGGATTTGTCGCTGTCAGAAGAAGACGTCGAGGTCGACCGGATCAGAGAACGGGTTGTTCTGCCGACCTTTGTCTTTGCCCGGATCCAGCGCCTTGACCTTGGCGATGCCATCCAGCGAGGTTAAATCCGCGGGAAGGACGCCGAGCTCGGCGGCAATCGCGGCGGCCAGATCGTCGATGGTGATCGTCAGATCCGAGTCGTCCATCACACCGCCGTCGGTCCTGTCGCTCGTGCCAAAGCTCACTTCCACCGGCACTGTGGCCTCGGCCACGAGGATCGCGTCCCAATAGGTCACGGCGCCTTCTATGTCGACGGAATACTTGACGGCATCAGTCACGCCGTCCCAGTTGAGGCTCACAGTGTCCGCCCCCACGACGACACTCAGGTTGATCGGGGCATCCAGCGCCAGCACAACAGCCGGCACTACCAGGCAGATCCCTGCCAGCACAGCAATCATTCTTTTTGCATTCATACACCATTCCTCCTCATAAGATTCAACATTGCGTTTGAACGCCCTCTTCACGAGCCTCTACCCCCCCCGTTCAGCGCAGACGGAATGCCCTGTCGGCTGATGAAACATTCACCCCCTTTCTTGCCAACGGACAACTCCTCACGGTCCGCGCGACAATGATCCCTGAACATGGGAAACGGAGGAACCACCCCCAATGCGTTTCCCACCACCTTGCATGCATATCTACCCATTCCCCCAGCGGATGTCAAGCCAAAAACTTCCTGGATTAACATTTTTTGTGAGCGGGGGCTGGCCTCACTTCGCTCGACCATGCTCCTGACAGGCGTGTCTCGCGCGGTGTCTGGCGTGAGAACGCGGCGGGTAGTGTCCAAACGAACACCGCGTTCTACCTACGGCCGGCTCGTGCTGCGCAGGGCCAAAAAGACAACGCGGCTTCGCAGGGTGGCGAAGCCGCGCTGGGCTATTCGTGTGTCTTGTGATTCCGGACCGTTACTTGCAGCGCGCCAGTGGGTCTTTTTCCGGCGGTCGCCTCGGTCTCGGAGCATATCAGTGGTCGAGGATCTCCTCCGCTCGTCCTTCATCCACGTCCATGACGTACCGAAGGTCTGTAATCGCGGCCGCGTCGGGTGTGAGGGCCGCGATGTCATCGCGGGACAGGTATTCCAGCGAGAACTTCCTGCAGCCGGCCATCAGTTGGCGCAAGCCCTGGGCCAGCCGTTCGTAATACGTGTACAACCCAAGGGCCCCGGCCGGGATCTTCTCGAATTCGCCGTTGCCGAATTCCTTGCGCAGCGCGCTTGCGGTAACGAAGATCTCGTCCTTCGTTGAGCCGAAGCGCTCGACGTAGACCGGAAGCTGATGCGCGTCAATGGCCCGGCCGATCGTCTTGCCCACCATGGCCGCCGCCACCGGGGCGCGAGCCATTCCAATCATCTTGACGTAGGGCGCCCCCAGGGTGAGCCCCTTGAAGATCAGGTCTTCGAACGTGAATCCGCCTCCCACGGCAATCGCCGGCAGGGGTCGGTTCCGGTCCGCCAGGCGCTTGGCGTATCGGTACAGAAGGGAATGCAGGTGCACCGGTGGCACACCCCACTCGTTCATCATCCGCCAGGGGCTCATGCCCGTTCCGCCCGAGGCCCCGTCCACGGTCAGCAGGTCGAGCTTGCACTTGGAGGCAAAACTCAATGCCCGCGCCAGGTCCGCGGGCCGATAAGCGCCCGTCTTCAAAAAGATGTACTTCGCCCCGGCCCTGCGCAGTTCCTCGACCCTCTGTGCAAACGACTCCTCCGACACCATGCCGACGCGGGAGTGTCGCTCGAACTCCTTGAAGTTCCCGTGTTCGAACGCCTCGATGACGGCGGGATTCATCGGATCGGGCAGCACGATGTACCCGCGCTGGTGCAGGAGCTGCGCCTTCTTGAGGTCCCGGATCTTCACCTCGCCGCCGATGTTCTTGGCGCCCTGTCCCCACTTGATCTCGACGCACTCGACGCCGAGTTCCTTGATGGCGTATTCTTGCACGCCCAGCCGGGTGTCTTCGACGTTCGCCTGGACAATGATCGCGCCGTAGCCGTCGCGCTGATTCTCCTGATAGAGCTTTACGCGTCTCTTGAGATCGGCCGTATCCACGGCTCGACCGTTCTTGATGACGGCCTCCGTGTCCATGCCGACGACGTTCTCACCGATCGTCAAGCCGGTCCCCGCGAGGGCCGATCCGATGGCCAGTCCCTCCCAGTTGTTCTTGGCGATGTCCGTGGACCCGATCCCCGAGATCAGCCACGGGTATCGAAACTTGATGCCCTTGTCGTGCCCGAAGCGGACCTCCAGATCGACGGCCGGGAAGATCGCCTTATCGCTGTCCGCCTCAATCCCGTGTGCTCCCACGCACGTGCCCATGATGTTCAGGTGTGAGTAGTCCACCGGATACTGTTTTTCCGCCGCTGTGGTGATAACGCCGAAGGGCTGCGGGTAGATCACCTCGTGGCCGCGATAGGCGGACTTGCCGATCTCGCACATGCCGATGCAGCCGTCCACGCAGGTCACACACATACCCGAATTGGGCGTCACCGAGCCTTCGGTTCTGTTCTTCGTCAGGGTGGCGGCCGAAGAGTTCACTCTCGAAAAGGACATCGTATGGTTTCTCCTTCGTTTCTCTACTGTTTTCTTATCTCACAGGCAACACATGGGTCCATGTAGCACATCATGTCATCGAACGGCTCCTTCTCGAGGCAGGGCGGGCTGAGGTTGGCGCACCCGCCGCAGATCGCCTTTTCCGGCTCCGTATAGGTACAGCGCAGCGAGCAGGCCGGACAAACGTAGATGCAACCCCCACATTGCCGGCAGACGTCCGAGGGCACGTCGAAAGGCGTTCCGATGCTCCGGTTCTGTCCTCGGGCCCGGAAACCGATGGCCTTCGCCATCATCTGCTCTTCGCACATGCGCACGCACCGGCCGCAAAGGATGCACTCTTCATATTCCTGCCGGAACCGCTGCTGCCTCACGTCGTACTTCGAGGCCAGGTCCTGGATGGTTTTTGATTGGGGACAGGAGGCCAACAGCAGTTCGAGGATCATTTTTCGGGCCCGTACCACTCGCGCGGAGGCGGTTCGCACCTTGAGTCCCGGCTCGGCCGGATAGGTGCACGACGAGACGAGCTTCGCGCCGGGACCTTCCCCAATTTCCACAACGCACAGCCGGCACGCCCCGTAGGGCGTCAGCCCCTCCATGTGACAGAGCGTGGGGATGGGGAAGCCCAGAAACTGCGCGGCTTCCAGGACGGTCGCGCCCTTCTCTACAGAAACCTCCAGTCCGTTGATCGTGAGTGTTATCATGCCTGTTCTTCTCCGATGGCGGCCGGCTGCTCACACGCCGCCTTGGGATCCTGCGTGAAGGCGAGGTCGCACCTCAGACAGCGTCGAGCCTCGGCCCGGGCCTGGTCTTCGGACAGGGTCATTTCGACTTCGTTGAAGTTCTTTCGTCGTTTCTCCACGGGCAGCACGGGAGGCGTCGCCCTGGTCGCCGTCTCAAGCTCCTCCTCGCTGACGGTGGCCGGTTCGAGGAATACGGTCGGCAGTTTCGGTTCGACCGGATCAGGTAGCGGCTCATCGCGCAGGTATCGATCGATGATGCGTGCGACCTTCTTGCCGGCGGCGATGGCATCGATGACGGTATTCGGGCCGGTCACCAGGTCGCCTCCGGCAAAGACGCCTTCCCGGCTCGTTGCCAACGTCTTCGGATCGATCTTGACGCGGCCGCGTTTGTCGATCTCCAGACCCATCGCGGCCAGGCCGTCGCTCTCCGGCCGCTCGCCGATCGCGACGATCAGTGTATCGAGCGACAGCGTGAACTCGGTCCCCGGTACAGGAACGGGTTTGCGCCGGCCGCTCGCATCCAGCTCGCCCAAGCGGTTCCGGATACATTCGATGCCCACCAGCCGGCCTTCCTGCGACTGGATCCGGATCGGGGACACGAGCGTCTCCAGCTCCACGCCCTCGCGGATGGCCGTCTCGATTTCCTCCTCGCGCACGTGGATCTTGACCGGGGACACCAGCGTCTCAATCGTCACCCCCTCCTCCAAAGCTGCTTCCACCTCCTCCTCGTAGGCGGGCATCTCGCCGCGGGTGCGCCGGTACAGGAGGGTGACGCAAGTGACGTCCTTCTGCCGCAGCGCGACGCGGGCGGCATCCACTGCGGAGTTCCCGCCGCCGACGATCCCCACGTGCCCGTGGGCCAGCTCTTCGCCACGCAGGTTGAACGCCTTAAGGAACTCCATGGAGGGATACACGCTCTCAAGGTCCTCTCCCTCAAGGTTCAACCGCCAGCTCTCGTGCGCCCCGGTCGCTAAGAAGATCGCCTTGAATCCCTCGGCGAAAAGGTCGTCGATGGTCACGTCCCGGCCCAGGACAACGCCGTGGCGGAGAGTGATGTTCTCGTTCATCAGGGTCTTGATTTCATCGCGGACGATCCGTCGGGACAAGCGGTAGGCGGGCAGCGAGCAGGCGAGCATGCCGCCGGCTTCCTGTTCCGCCTCAAATACGGTGACTTTATCGCCGCCGAGGGAAAGGCAATGGGCAGCCGTGAGTCCGGCTGGGCCGGCGCCGATGACTGCGACCTTCTTCGCCCGACCGTTCGTCTCTGCACGGACTTTGGGGCGGTACACCGAGGGGTCCACGCGGTCGGTGATGAACCGCTTCATGGCGCGAACCGCGATGGCTTCGCCTCCGCTGACGCCGAGGCTGCAACGATGTTCGCACTTGCGGTCGCAGACCCTGGCGCTGACGGCCGGGAACGGGTTGGCCTCGCGAATGATCCGGTACGCCTGCTCGTACTGACCCTTCTCCACGAGAGCGACGTACCGCCACGGCTCGGTATCCACGGGGCAGGCCGCCTGGCAGGGCGCGCCGACGAGGTTCTTGCAGACGAACGCGTCGCACCGCTTGTCCTCGATGTGCCGCCGATACTCCTCGCGAAAATACTTCAGGGTGCTCAGAACGGGGTTGGGGGCGGACTGGCCAAGGCCGCACATGGTCGTGTCCTTGACGACCAGGGCCAGCTCTTCCAGCAGGTCCAAATGCCCGAGCGTTCCCTGGCCAAGCGTGATTTCATCGAGGATCTCGTGCATCCGCTGCGTGCCCTTGCGGCAGGTAAGGCACTTGCCGCAGGATTCGTCCTTGAGGAAATTCATGAAGTACTTGGCGACGTCCACCATGCAGGTGTTCTCGTCCATGACGATCATGCCGCCGGAGCCCATGATCGAGCCGGCCTTGGTCAGACTGTCGTAGCTGATCGGAAGGTCGAAGAGGGACGCGGGGATGCACCCGCCGGATGGCCCGCCCGTTTGCACCGCCTTGATCCGGGCCTTGCCTACCGCTCCTCCGCCGATCTCATAAACCACGTCCTTGATGGGCGTTCCGAGAGGGACTTCGACGAGGCCGGTGTTCCTGATCTTTCCGACGAGCGAAAAGATCTTCGTCCCCGTGTTGCCCTCGATGCCGATGCCGGCAAATGCATTGCTGCCCCGGCGGATAATGAGAGGCACGTTGGCCA
>CBFDDG010000175.1:0-9038 GCA_965603505.1 uncultured Phycisphaerae bacterium
GCCGAGTACGCCGCCTTCATCGATGACGAGGGCAGATGGTATCCGATGTCGTTGGCGGAACTGACGCCGCCGCAGCGATATGAGGTGACAAAAGGAGAGTATCGCTGCCGGCCCATCCATCCGACGCAACTCTACGCCAGCGTCAACGCCTTGCTGCTGTGTGCGATTCTGTACGTGTTCTGGCGGCGGAGCCTGGGGTGGCCGAGGGTCCGCGAGCAGCGCGGATGGTCCCGGCGCCCGGGCTTCACGACCGCGGCGTTCCTTATGCTCTACGGCGTTACACGATTTGTCTTGGAGTCCCTGCGGGATGACAATCCGTTCGAGCTCGCCTGGCTGACCATTTCGCAAATCCTGGGGCTACTCTTATTGGCCGCAGGAATGATCCTGCTCGCCGTGCTGGTGTTTACGAAACCCAGTCCGATCGGACAGCTCCGTGTCATCAAACAGCCGGAGAAACCTCGCCGAGCCAGTCGCGCTTCTGGCGGAAGGCCGGGATCCAACGTATATTGATGTACGCACATCGTCTGCAGGACAATGAGGGGGGAGTCCGCTCTACGGCAAACGTTTCTGCGCATGTTTGCACTTGGACGCGCCACGGTCCGGACTCAAGCCTTCTCAGTGATGATCCACGCGACCGCGCCCGTCACGGAACGGAAATGTAGTCCGTCGGGACATCCTGGAGACTTCGAATGGCCTCCTCCAGGTACGTCGGGCTCGATGGGAGCCAGCGCCCGGCGTCGTCCGGGTCGGGCTCTCCTGCGTACCACGGGCTCATCGCTCGGATCATCTTCTCGGCGGTGTCGCGGAGAGCTTGTTCCTGGGGCGTCGTCGCCGCACGCTGTATCTGGCCGAGCGCGTCGAACACGTCGGCCATCGTGGAGTCCAGGGCAGCGAGGTCGAGTTTCCACTCGGCCATCTTGGCATTCAGGTCCCCGGCTTCGTCCATGTAGATGCGTCCGTCCGCAATCGCCTCTGCGTGGGTCGTGAAATACGTCTCGCCGCTCGACACAGCCTCGTCGAGACCGTTCAGAATCGCTTCCGAGCCGCACTTCGCCAGAACCGTCAGGTCCGGCGAGTCGGTCAGCGACTCCCAGCGATCCAGGAGAGGGGGCAGTGCATCGACGCCCGCTATCACGGCGCTCTGGAGGATCGCGCTTTGGCCGGCCAGGTCCTCCGTCAACGCCAGCGCTTGCACGAGGGCTTCCCAGGTGTCCGGGTCGTTCGCCGTCAGGCCGAAAAGGTCGCGCAGGCTCTTATCCTGCGCATAGTGGGCCAGCGCCTGGTGAATGCTGAGATGGTCGTGGAACCTCATGAGCAGGCCCTTCGGGATGCTCGGGCACTCGTAGGAGACATAGACCCCCGCCAGGTCCCAGGCGCCCATGTAGGCATTGATGGTCACGGGCAGCCAGGAGACAGGCTCTTTGGAGTTGCCCAGGGCCTGCGCCACAGCATTGCCGGTGATGGTCTTGTGGAGGTTGCCGGCCGACGGTCTGTAAGGGCCGAGGTCTCCGATTTGCACTTGTGCACCGAAGCTGGTGGTAGTTCCATAGACGTTGACGACGATCTTCGTGACATCCTTCGCCTGCGGCTTGACGATCGGGAAGAGGTACGTGGCTTCGCAGATCCCTTTGGCCTGGCCGAAGATCAATCCGCCCGGATAGCTCGATTTCAGAGCATCGCGCAGAAGCGAGAGTCTGTCGGCGGAATCGGAACACGCGGTGAGCTGGTTCGGCGTCGCCCCCGAGGCCTTGACCGTCACGGCGTAGTCGGGCTTCTTGAACGTGGCGATCGCCACGTGATCCGTGTCCATCGTCGCCCGGATCCTGTGCGACGAGCTGAAGAAATTGCCCGCCCATCCCGCGAACTCATAGCCGGGCTCGCATTTGGCCTCGAGCCAAACCGATTCTCCCTGCGGATAGAAGAAGATGTCCTCGCCCGGGTCGATCACGGAGCCGCCCGTGGTCGATGACGTCACCAGGACGCAGTCATCCCCGATCTCGATCATGCCAATGTCGTCGATGGCGAAGTCGTTGCTGACCTCCGCGCGGATCTTGTCCACGAGGCGGATCTTTGCCTCGGTATTCGAGCCCGAGTCCCATCTGTGGAAGACGAAGGCCCATTCTCCCACGGTCGCGGGCGCGAAGCCCAGGCCCACGTGGGCACCGTTGATCAGACATCGGATCTGGGCCAGCCTGACGTCGTCATCGGTCCAGTTCGAGAGCCAATAGAAGATCATGTACTCGGTGTCCGTGTCGACCGACACGGTCTGTTCCCATACGATGCGGTTCGTCTGTGTGGCGCCATTGGCAATGAGCATCCGGCCGAAGTTGGATGTGTGGTCGCCGTAGGAGGCGGCCAACGGATGATAGCTGCTCGGGTCGATGCCGACCACGATCGTGCCGCTATTCGTGAGATCGGTCGTATAGGTGTACTGCGTTGTAAAACCCATGTTGCCGAACTCAAAGTTCCCGTTGTAGATCAGATTGCCGAGCGCGCTCCCGGCCAGGAGCAACAATACCAGTGCCGTCGAATACAATGTCGAAATTCGCATGACTTGACCTCCCCGAAACGTAGTTGCCCTTTGAAAGCGGCAGGACCCTGAATGCCCGGAACCACTCCTCCCGTTACATGAGGTGTTCACACCACCTCTGTGGCTTTGCCGTGCGCGCGAACGCCACGGACAACGATGACGACAGAGGGCCTCTCCTTGGCCGATACGCTTCCATTCCAAAACTTCATTGTAGCACGCCGCACGGTTTTGTCAACCGTCGAAACGAAATACCGTCGCAAGAAAATCTCCCCGGACACGCCCGGAAGACGAGCATGTATGTCAACTAAGACGCCTCTTTGTCAATGCTCCGGTGAGGTGGCCGAGTTTACAAGTGCTTTTAATAAAAGCGTTTATGTGTATTCTGGTGCATTGTTAGGGGCTGTGCGTTCGTTGTTTTGGGGCAAGTCTGACGGGCTTGGGCAGCACCGATAGTGGTGCGGAATGGAAAGGGGCGTGAGCGATTCTTTCGCTCACGCCCCCGGCAAGTGCGATTCCAGAACTGAGAGCTGGAGGTTACTTCTTTTCTTCCTTGGAGTAGATGACGACCTTGCCCGGCTCGGTCTGCTCCACCGTTTCCGCCACGGTGATGCCCGGCACGGTGAAGAGCACGAAGGACATATCCTCGATCCGGCCGGTCTGGTCGAGCAGCGGCGTCCATTGCCACGCCCCGGTGGGGGTCGGCTCGCCGGCCACGGCGCCGTCGTTTCTGCCGGCGCCGGCCAGCATGAGCACGTCCTCATCGGTCAACGCGAGGCCGTAGACGCGGATATCGTCCATCAGGCCGGCGAAGAACTCGTCGTCGGCCGAGCCCCGGGCGCCGATGATCAGCGTCGAGAGCGTCGGGGTGGTAAAGCCCTTCTGGTTGGTGGCCGTCGTTTCGAGCACGCCGTTGACGTAGAACTTCATCGCCCTCGTGGCGCCGTCGAACGTCGCCGTTAGATGATACCACTGGTCGGGCATCAGGCTCTGCGTCGTCTGCCAGGTGTTCTGGCCGACGCGGAAGTGGAAGCGGCCGTCCATATCGAGCCACAGGCCGAAGCGGTTGCCGTTGAGACTGTCGCGGTCGTACTCCATGATCGCCTGCCAGCGGCCCCGCGTCTCTTCCGGATAGATCCAGGCCGAGACGGAGAACGAGTTCGGGGCGAAGTCGAAGCCCTTGGGCTTTTCGACCTTGATGTAGTCGCCGCGTCCATCGAAGTCGAGGGCGCCGTTGATCCAGCCGCCGGTGGGCCGCCAGATGGGATTGCCCATGACGGTCCCGTCGTTGCCGTTGCCGGAGCTGTCGGCCGCGATGATCCCGGAGGTTTCATCGAGCTTCCAGTGCGCCAGCGGCGCCAGACCCTGCAGACCCCGTGAGGCCCACGGATGGTTCGTCCAGCCCCACGGATAGACGATGCTCTTCGGGTCGTCGTAGACGGCCACGACGCTGAGCCAGTAGACGTTGGACTGGCCTTCCTGGCGGAACCAATTCTGCTCCGGCAGGCGAACGCTATAACGGTAGACCGGCTCGTGACCTCGCATGACCGAGCTGATGGGCTCGGGGTGCTTGTCGAAGCCGACCATGACCTCGTCGAATGTATCCGCTCTGTACTCCCATAGCTTACGATCGGGCTGGCTGAACGTCTTCGCTTCGGCGTCGTCGGACCAGATCGACAGCAGGAAGTAATCGGGCTTTCGCGGCGGGTTCATCTGCTGGCACTCGCACGGGTGATACCCGTAGCCGATGTAGGAGCCCCACCACACAATGCTGCTGACCGGCAGATTGTTGGTGCATCTCCAGTCGTCCGCGACGATGCGGCGGAAGGCCATGCCGCTGCCGGCCGTCTCGGTTTCGATGGCGAAGGCCAAGTCGATCGGCCGGCCGCCGAGCGGGTGATCCTTCGGGTACATCAGGGCGTTCCAGGTGCCGTCGTACGGCTCCTCGGCCCTGACCCAGACGGCCGCATCGTTCCAGTGCTGCGTCGAGGTCTTCCAGCCCAGCCGCGTCGCGACGCTGCCCGGCGGGTGAACCAGCATGGCCTGGGCGCTCAGCCAGTAGACGACCGGATTCCTCTCCGTGCCGGTCTGCTGGAAGGCCTCGGCCGGATCGATCTTGAATGTGTACTTGTAGACCATCAAATGATTGTTTCGCTCGAAGGTGTCGTTGGCCGGGCTGTAGTAGCTCTCGGCGGGGCCTTCGATCGGCTCGACCGTGAATTCGCCACGGGAGAATTCCTTGCGCCACAGGACCGGTCCGGGCATGCTGTAGCCCGTCGGACTACGGCCGGCCGAGATGTCCTGCCGGATGCTCAGCGTGAACGTCGCGTTTTCCGGACTGCTGCTCGACAGGATGTCGTGATACCACGAGGCCCACAGCGTAATCCCCGTCACCGGCCCCGCCTCTCTGCATTCGAAGTCGTCGGCGCAGATCGTCGTCGGCCAGGTGGGCGGGAGGTCCTTGGTGATGTCCACGTCAATGCCGGAACTGGTGATGTCGGGCTCCTGGAGCCACTTGGCGCTCGCGCCCGAGCCCACGGTGGCGAGGGATTCCTCGTCCTCGTAGTGCGGCCAATCACGAATCCCCGTGAACGGCTGCTCCCACTTGATGTACACGGGATCCGTGTCCAGTTCGAAAGCCATGTCATACTTATCGAGCCGCTCGCAGACCAGTGAATCCGTGATTGGCTGGGCGGTCGCGGGGTCGAGCTGGAAACCGGCCCGCAGTTCATCGGTCCGGAATTCCGCTTTCACGGCCGCATCCATCCACGGCTCCGGTCGGGTCTTCCAGCCCCACGGATTGTCCGGTTCCGGATACCCCGTGTACACCGCTGTAATGCTGATCCAGAAGGTGTTGTCATGGGTGCTGGTCAGGTACCGGTCCTGCCAGAAGGTTTCCTGCGGCAGGAGCTTCACGAGGTACTGGAAGGTTGTCTCCGACGGCTTCTGCGGGAACTCGTCGACGCCGACCCTCTCTTCCTCGATTCTGCTGTGCGGGACATTCAAGACCCAGAGCACTTGCCCGGGCCGGCTGAACGGGTATCGATTGTCGGCCGGTACGTTGGTCCAGAACGCGATCCGCCACGATTCGGGCTTCGACTGGGGTGGCTCATCCTGCTGCCATCGCTCGTAGGAGCCCCACCAGTGCACCGACGTGACGGGCATATCCCCGATGCAGCGGAAATCGTCCGCCACGAGATTCCACGTGGTGGTCCAGAAGAAGAGCCGGCTGGCATACGCGGGCTCGTCCCAGCCGCAGTATACGGGTTCAGGTGGTGGAGATACGGGCACCCACCACGTCAGGTCCTGCTCGATCGGCGGCTGCGACCACTTCAGGTGATCGAGCGGCGGCTTCGGCTCCGGCGGAATGACGGTGCCGATGATCTCGACCTGGTAGTCTTCCACCTCGCCGTCCATGGCCGGGCCGTTGTACTGAAGGCCGCGCATCCTGCTGAAGCGGAAGCGTGCAAACGTCCGGCTCTCGACGGCGCCGAGCGGCACGTCGAACGGCAGCGTATTGAGACCCGAGGCCAGAGCTTGGTCCACAAAGATCTGCTCGCCGGGCTCGTCCCAGTCGCCGTCTGCGTTGAAGTCGATCCACGCGTTGAGTACGCCGATCGTGGAAGCCGTCACATCGACGATTGCGGTCTGGCCGGCCGTTAGGTCGGTGGTGAAGACCACGCCGTCACCGTCATCATTGCCGTCCTGGTCGTCGCCGGTGGCGTTGGCGTTCGGCTGACCGTCCGCATCGGGGTCAACGCTCCTGCCGAGGTGCACGCCGGGCACGATGGTGTGACGGGCGCCGTCGCTGATATGCAGCGTGGGGTACGTCGGGTCCGGTGCGTCGCCGAAATCGATATCCTCCGGCGGCTCCCCGGTGATGACAAACGACAGGTCCATCCGCTTGCCTTCGGACTCATGGCCGTCCGGATAGCTCATGGGCATCCAGCCCAGAGTCGGATGACGCCATACGGCCGCATCTTCGTACTGGAGGTGCTGCATGGTCGTCTTCCATCCGAACGCGTACTGAGCGTCCTGCTCGGGGATCAGCCTGATTTCAAGCCAGTAGATCGTGCCGAGCCTCTGGATGAACAGATCGTCCTCGGGATCGAAGCAGATGTTGTACTGGAACGTCCGCTTGTGGTTGCCTCGCTCGTAGAACTTGCTGGCGGGGTCGAACCAGCCTTCATAGATGTTGTTGGTGACCTCGGAGACATCGTAGGTGAAGCGCTCGATCTGCTTGGTCCAGAGCAACTGGTCCGGGCGGCTCCACGGCGTCTGGCTCGAGACGGGTTTGTTCGAGTAGATGCTTACCTGGAACGTCAGGCTGTCGGGCCCCATGGGGGGCAGGACGTCATCGGCGTACGAGGCCCAGAAGTGGATATCCAGGATCGGGCCGTTCTGGCCGCAGCGGAAATCATCCGCCAAGCTGGACCAGAACATGTCCACGTCGATTCCCGTCTGTCGCTTGTCGGGCAGCTGGGCCCAGTGCATCTTGTGCGGGTCGTCCTCTTCCCAATCGCAGATGGGTATGGTCTCCTTGACGTAGAGCAGATAGTCTTCGGTCTCCCCGTCCTTGAACACGCCGTCGCCATTCCATTCGAGAGGGACCTCGCGCTCGCTGATCGTGAACCTCGTCCAGACGTAGCCGGCGAAGGGCCCGATCTTGAAGTTCGGGGGATTCAGCCCGGACAGCGGCCCATTGTAGCCGTTGGGTATGCGGAAATTGACCAGCACGTGCTCCGGCACATCGGTGCTGCCACATGCCACGGTCTTCTCCCATTTGCCGTCGTGGTTCCAGTCGATCAGGAGGTTGACGTAGGCGTCCCGCCCGTCCGTGGTCGTGTTCTGCACCTCGATATCGATGGTCGTGCCCCATATAGTGTTGAAGCATGCGTTGCCCAGAGACTCGAGTCCGGAGAAGATCAAAGGATAGACGTCCTCAAGGCCGGCCGGTCCCTTGATGGTGTACGCCCGCGGCTGGAGCAGGCCGGCGTCGCCGTCGTTCATCTTTTCGTCCTGGTCGTGCTGGTCGGGATTGAACGTGGGGCATCTGCCGGCATTGCCGTCGCGCTCGAGGTCCACCTTGCGGCCGAACCGCATCCGGCCCGAGCTGTCATGCTCGATCCAGGCCGCCGGGCCCACCCCCACGCATGTGGGGAACAGACCTTGAATCCCGAGCGACGGATAGGCGGTCACCCCTTCCGGTGCATCGCCAAAGTCACGATCCTCCACCGGCGGGACGAAGCCGTCCTTCGGGACGCAGTCGTGCTGGATATGGCCCTCCACGCTTACGTTCTCGCCGCGGATGTCGATCGACACCCACTGCGGGCAGTAGTCCTGGATCTCGTAGCTCGTGCTGATGAACGTTGAGTCACGGATTTCCGTCCGCTGAATGACGATGCGCTCCTCAATGTATTGCTCCGGCAGGGTCGGGTCCTTGAGGTCCGGCAGGGGCGGGTTGTCCTGGTCCTCCGGCCAGGTCGGCTTCGTCCAGTTCACCGAGACCTCGACCCAGCCGCTGCCCAGCTTCGCGTCGCGAAGGCGGACCGTTACGCCCACCTCGATCACTTTCTTGCGATCGCGATTGATCTCGCCGTTGAAGAACCACTGGGCCAGCCGGTCCGTTTGTGGGTAGTAGTACCATGTGCCGTGGTTGAAACCGGTTCCACCGCCGTCACGGATTTCTCCACTACTGCCAAGCTCCACCGTGAATTGATCCTGCACGGCCGAGGCGGACCCCAACCCCACGAACAGGGTAACGAGGGTGACCGCGACCGCGTGCTTGCTGAGGTTCCCCAAACGCGACACCTGGCGTCCGGGGGCCCCGCTGAATCGCTTGTTGAGCCCACTCATAACAGTACCTCCCATAATTGAATTGCCGTCGGCGAGTCCCTGTGGCACGGGCTTGGGCCCCCAACGCGACACTCCGCGTCCGGTGGGGCTCCCATGGCCGTGGCGTGGGTCGTGCCGATGGCTCCTATTAGATGTATGGGACCCATAGGACAGGCGCAGGGCCCGCCCCAACGAATGTCGAATCGACTTGTGGTGCCCCATCCTCCAGCAAAAAGTGCGGTTCGGAAGTGAAAATCACTTCCACCATCTCCTACCGTGTTATTTCTCTCATAGGTCAGCGTACCACCTGAAGCCGGCGAAATCAAGGAAAATCTTATCGGACCCACCGTCTTCGCCGCAGAACGAGAGCCCACCGATATCCCTGCCGGTCCCCAGACGCCAAAACGGGCATCTCGGGGCCCCGGATCGTTGACTGGCAAGAGTATGTGCCACATCCGCCCCCTTATGTAACGGGTTTCTTCAAGAATCTTCCGCCGGGGCCGAGGTCCCCTGGCGACGTGAGATGGATACAGCTCTGCCGTCCGCGGACGCATCCTTCGGCCGTGTTGCCTATGCGCAGGGCGGGTGCACGACAAGAAAGTGGCGGGTCAGGATAAGAACGATGTCATTGCGAGGAGGCATACGCCGACGAAGCAATCTCCGAGAAGGCCAGGGG
>CBFDDG010000176.1:0-9026 GCA_965603505.1 uncultured Phycisphaerae bacterium
CCGGAGAACTCTTCTCCCCGAGACGGGCACAGTCCGCACCGGCGAGGGTAGAGTGGCCGCATGTGCTCGTCAACGACGCGTTGGGGGACTTCGAGGCGATGGCCCTACAGCAGTTGGAGCCATGCTCGAAGGCCCTCGCGGAGGGCAGTGGGGCATTGTTGGCCGTGCGGTGCAATTATGGCACGACCATCCTGCCGTCTCTGTTCGGGGCCGAGCTATTCCTGATGGATAAGGAACTGGACACGCTTCCTACCTGCCGGTCGCTCGATGGCGGAGCGGAAGCCGCCAAACATCTCCTGGACCGGGGCGTGCCCGACGTGAACGCGGGCCAGGGTGAAATGGTCTTCCGCATGGGCCAATACTACAGAGAGCTTTTCGAACGTTATCCGAAGCTCTCGAGGTACCTTTACATTTATCATCCGGACGTGCAGGGGCCGATGAATGTGTGCGAGATGCTGTGGGGCGGCTCGCTGTACGTGGACCTGTACGACCAGCCGGATCTCATCAAGAATTTCCTCTCCCTGATTACGGAGACATACATCGGCTTCATCCGTCGCTGGAGCGAGATCATCCCGCCGCTTGAGGGCTGCGGCGTACACTGGTCGATGCTGCACTGCGGCCAAATCATGCTGCGCGACGATGCGGCGACCAATCTCTCGCCCGCGATGTTTGACGAGTTCGTGCGGCCTTACGACCAGCCTCTGTTCGATGAATTCGGCGGGGGCGGCATCCATTTCTGCGGTCGGGGCGACCACTTCATCGCGGAGGTAGCCCAGATGCCCGGCGTGTATGCCGTCAACATGACCCAGCCCGCACTCAATGACCTGGAGACGATCTTTCAGAGTACAATCGATCGACAGATCAATCTGATCGGTCTCGAACGCGCCGCGGCGGAAGAGTCCTTGCGGCAGGGCAGGGCCCTCCACGGCAGGGTCCATTGCTGGTGACGTCGAACAACGTCAATGTGCTCGCGGCCGCTTCCTGAATGCGGCGAGAGCACCGCCCAGCAGCAGAACGACGGTGGCCGGCTCGGGGATAATGACGATTTCCGCGACGACTACGTCAGGTCGGGTGAAGTCGGCGGCGATCGGATTGATGAAGAGACCCGGCTCGATATGGGCTCCGAGGATAACGGGATCCTGGCCAGGGGCTGGATTGGCGAACGAGCCGATAAACCCCGGGTGACGCCGCACTGCGTCGCTGGTGGTTGCACCGGTGTCAGGGGCGCTTTGATTGAGAAAAGCGGCATCCATCTCGTTGTTTAGCTCGGTCCCTGCGTCATAGACCGCTGTGCCGAAGATCAGAATCGTCTGTTTACCCTTGAAGTTCCCGAAGGCATCGAACAGCTCAATCGCTATCGGGTCGTCGTTTGCGATGAAGGCGTCGTTCGACGGGAGGACCATGCCGGCGAAGCTCAGGAAGCGATTCAACGCCGGATCCAGATCGAATGCGGCGCTGGCCTGCTCACCCGGCTCAAAGACGGGGATATCGGGAAAACCTTCGAACCCCATCACGATACCACTGATCCCGCCGGGCACGGAGCTACCGAACTCGACCTGCAAGGGCTCGGGATTGCCGTCTTCGGCCAGACGTTCCAGTGCGCTTCCGGCCAACACGGGTTGCCCCATGTCGAACAGATCGTAGCTGCCGTCGTGAAAGCCGATCCACACGGGCGCCAGGAGGATACCATCGTCGAGCGCCCTGTTCTTGATCTGAACGGTGACGTACTCCGCCTGTACCGCCAGCATGGGAATCACAAGACCGAGGATCAGGCACAGGCAGAACTGATATTTCGCGACCATTTCTCACCTCCGTGCTACGCTACAACGAATATCACCCACGGCCTTCGTTTCCTCGGAAGGCCGGAGAACCTGCTTGCCGACGTCAGTGCCGTGCGATCGCCGCTCGCGATGGCCGAGATGCCCGATCGACGCACAGCTCTAACAAGGGCCGATGTCTGCCCTACGACACACTATGATACAGGAACTCATAAAGGGAATATAGGCAATTCACGCAAATTACCAAGAAAAATCATGCATTGGAAAGCGACGGACTGAGCCATTGGCGGGCCTGTGACATCACAACCCTTTACGCCACAAGGACTTGGGCCGTAAACAGGAGAATCCACCCCGGGGTATGCCATGAACTCCCATGTGATCGAGGCTCAGCGGCTGACTGACACGACGGACCACATGGCGTCCACCCAAAGGGCGAGGATCTGAGCGGTGGGATAAGGGAAAAGCAAGAGCCCCCTGTCGGCTTCCTTGCGGGAGGCTCTTGCATTGTCTTGTGTGTGAAGCGTCGGGCAGTGCTTACGCGTGCACCGGCTCGGCGTGGGCCTGAATGTGCCACCGCCGGGATATCGCGGGCAGCGACACGATGTCGTACACGGCGGCCAGGCCGACCAAGGCGTATACGATCCGACTGAGGATCGACATTTCCCCGAACAGAGCAGCCACCAAGTCGAATCCAAAGAGACCGACCAAGCCCCAGTTTAGCGCACCAACGAGGATCAGAACGTACGATACAACATCCAGCGGCTTCCAAATTGACGTATTCATAATCATCTCCTTGCCTGATTCTCACCAAAGTCTGCCAGGCCCCTGGTTCTTCGTACACTTCGGCGCCCGACTCTTAGAAAAGGTACGCCCCCCTTTCCAGGGCGGTTCAAAGCGGGAGTAAGGAAATTCCGCAAACGCACACCGATGCTGATTTGCAGGCCGGCTCGTGACTGAGACAAGCGTGAGTGGGCAGACTGGTTTGTCGTTGATGGATCTCTTTGCAAGCGAAACGGCCAGTTTCTCCTTTTTTGCTTGCTCTTCCCGACAATTGCGGCGAGAGTTCGCTCAATGCGGCGGCTTTGGGCTCGCGCAGCTCGGCCAAGTTCATTCGTTCCTGCGGTCGCGAAGGACGGGAGGCTATCCAATGGCCTTGAGCGCGCTGGATGACAAATCACGAGAACCGAATGACGCCGTCCTTCTGGGCGTCCTCGGCAGAAGCAAGGGGCTGTGGGACGCGATCCTTGAGTACCTGCAGAATCAGTATCCGGGTACGCGGTGTGAATGGGAGTTCACGAGCCCCAAGTATGGCTGGATTCTTCGTCCCAAGCTCAAGAAGCGGACGGTCTTGTACATGATTCCAGGTAAGGACAGCTTCGGCGTGAGCTTCGTACTCGGCGGCAAGGCAGTCGCGGCTGCTGAGCAGAGCACGCTGTCGGACGATGTCCTCGAAGCGATCCGCAGCGCCAGGCAATACGCCGAGGGCAGGGGCGTCAGGCTCGAAGTCAAGCGCAAGACAGACGTAGAAAACGTCAGGAAGCTGGCCGAGATCAAGATGGCACATTGAGACAGACCCACCGCGTCTGTCTTTCTGGCGCTGGGATTATTGAAGGCTTTCCACTCTGATTGACGACATCATCTGTATGAAGACGAGAATCATCTGTGCTGTATTGGCGGGCTCTTTGTCCCACGAATGGATGTCATCTCAGGTTCCGAGTCACGGGACGTATCGTAGGGCTGGTGCGATATGAACGAATCCATGCGCTATTCGATTCCTCGCTTGTACTATCTTGTCACGCCGGCGTTCATTGCGCTGGACTATGCCGTCGGAGTGAACGTGCGAGTGGCGGTGCTGGACGATCTGCCTCAGTACAAGAACCTGTACTACGGCTTCTGTATTCTGTGCGGCTTGGCCGTATGGTTTCTGCCGCAGTATTCGGTCGTCGTGGCTCTGCTCGAAAGCCCTGTCAACCTGCTGATCACGGTGCTGGGCATGTTCCTGCCGTACATTGAGAACCTGCAACGGGTCGCCACCCTTGACGGAGACTGGAAAGCGGCCGAGACGTTCAGCGTCGAGGGCTACACGAATCTCATGATCGCCGGCATAATTGCGGTCATCGCGTTCCACCAGAGCTGCGAGATCCTCTCCCGCCGCTTCCAAGAGGCCATACGGGGACAACCGCCGGGCACACGCACGCATAGGACCAACAATGATCACTCCGGCTGATAGCTACGCACATAACGACGAGAGCAAGTGTTGGATTCGTATTTGCCACGCTGATGCTGTGATCGTATTCCAGACGGATCGGACGCTGTAGGACCGCTACACGAACCCTGCAACGCTCAGCGCCGCCCACGGAAGACTTTGAGGATCTGGCCGACGAGGAGCGGGGTGAGGCTCATGGCGACGATGACGAGCCAGCCCCAAAAGCCCGGGTCGGACAGGACCAGCACGGTCGAGACCACGGGCAGGTAGACCGCGCCCAACAGAAGCAGCGTGCAGAAGGCCAGGGCCGCCCAGACATACGGGTTCGTCGTGACCTCATTTCGAACGAAGCCGCTGTCCGCGTCCCTCATGTTGAACAGGTGCCAGAGCTGGGCAAAGGCCAGGGTCATGAAGGATACGGTGACCGCCTTTTCCGAATCCAGCCCGAGGGCCGAGACGGCAATCCAGAAGCTGGCTAACACGGGGATCGTGAGCAAACCGCCGTATCCGAATACCGTCCACCAATGGCCGGCGGTTAGGACGGGCTCTTTCGGGTCGCGGGGGGGCTGCTGCATGACGCCTTTGCTGCCTCTCCCGACGCCGAGCGCCAGGGCGGGGAACGTATCGCTGACGATGTTCAGGAACAGAATCTGCAACGGCAGCAGCGGCAAGGGCAGGTTGAAGAGCGTCGCGATGAAGACCGTGAGGATCTCGCTGGCGTTGGCGGAGAGCAGGTATACCACGAACTTGCGGATGTTGTTGAAGATGACCCGCCCCTCCTCAATGGCCACGACGATGGAGGAGAAGGCGTCGTCCTTGAGGATCATGTCGGCAGCCTCGCGAGCGACCTGGCTGCCGCGGATGCCCATGGCTACGCCGATGTCCGCCTTCTTCAGAGCGGGGGCATCGTTGACGCCGTCACCGGTCATGGCGACGACGGCCCCGGCCTGTCGCTCGATATCGATCAGGTGCAGTTTCTGCTCCGGACTGACGCGGGCAAAGACGCGGGCATCCGCGAAACGCCGGCGCTGCTCATCGGATAGCTCGTCCGCCGGTTTGATCTGTCGACCCTCAATCGCTTCGTGCTCGGCCGTGTCGATCAGTCCAACCTGTTCGGCGATGCTTCTGGCCGTGGCCGCATGATCGCCAGTCACCATGACAACCTTCAGACCTGCGTCGCGGCAGCGGCCGATGGCGTCGGCCACCCCGGCCCGCGGCGGGTCCAGCATCGCCACCAAGCCCAGGAACGTCAGGTCTTCGTAGGGTCTCGCCTCCAGCCTATCCGCAGTCTTGGTCGCAATCGCCAGAACCCGCAGGCCCTGCTCGGCCATGTGCAGGTTCTGCTCGCTCCACCGTTTCCTGTCCTCATCGATCATCCGTCTGGTATTTCGGCCGTTTTGCAGGCGGGAGCTGGCCTTGAGGACGGCCTCCGGGGCGCCCTTGACCATGACGAGGTAACGTCCGTCCGTCTCGTGGAACGTGGCCATCATTTTCACCACTGAGTCGAACGGCTCCTCGCGGCGCTCCGAATAATGCTCGGCGAGACTGTCGCGATCCAGGCCGGCCTTGGCCCCAGCCTCCAGCAGGGCCACCTCCAGCGGATCGCCGACCGCCTGGGCCTGCGGCCCGTGTCCGAGCGAAGCGTTGTTGCAGAGCACGCCCGCCTTCAGGAGCGAAACCAGCGTATCGTTATCCTTGGGGACAAACGGGCTGTCATCCTGGAAAAAAGAATCGCCGGCGTTCGCCTCCGTGCTTACGGTGACCTGGGCTTCGTCGAGGACGATCCGCGCAACGGTCATCTTGTTCTCGGTGAGCGTTCCGGTCTTGTCCGTGCAGATGACCGTTGTGCTGCCGAGCGTCTCGACGGCAGCGAGCCGATTGACCAGGGCGTTGTGCCGGGCCATCCGGAGCATCCCACGGGCCATGGCGATGGTCGCGACAATCGGCAGCCCCTCCGGGATGGCCGCCACGGCCAGGGCCACGGCCGTCTCGATCATCAGGAGCAACTCCTTGCCCCGGAGAATCCCGACGGCGGCGACGACGACCAGGATCCCGAGCGTGACCCACAGCAGCATGCGTCCGAGTGCTTCCAGCCGTCTCTCCAGGGGTGTGATCTCTCCGTCGGCTTCTTCGACGAGGGAGGAGATCCGGCCGAGTTCCGTGTTCATGCCTGTCCCGATGACCGCGCCCTTGCAAGTGCCGGCCGTCAGGGCAGTGCCCTTGTAGATCATGTTCTTGCGGTCCGGAAGCTGTGCATCCCGGTCCAGGGGTTCCACTCTCTTGCCGACGGGGACCGACTCGCCGGTCAGGGCCGATTCGTCCACGCGGGCCTTGAAGGCCTCGACCAGCCGCATGTCCGCGCTGGCGATATCTCCGCCCTCCATGACCACGATATCCCCAGGCACCAACCGATCGGCCGGAATCTCCGAGATCTGTCCCTCGCGCAACACTTTGGCCGTGATCTGTTCCATCCGCCGTAGGGCTTCCATCGAACGCACCGCACGAATCTCCATGAAGAAGCCGATGACGGTGTTCATGAGCACCACCACGAGGATGGCGATGCCGTCGGCGAAGTCCTGGAGTGCGAAGGATACAATCGCCGCCAGGATCAGGATGAGTACGATCGCGCTTTTGAACTGATCCACGAGGATCCGGGCGGTGCCGCGTGGTTTCGCCTGCTGCATGCGGTTGGGCCCGTAGCGCAAGCGCCGACGTTTGACTTCGCCGCTGTCCAGGCCGCGGTCGGACGAAACGTTCAAGACCCCCAACACCTCGCCAGGACGGGCCGCCCAGGGCGCTGCGATTGCTGGTTTTTCCTGGTGCTGCATATCACCGGTCTCCGGGTTCGGGGCGACTGTAGTCCGGGCTCCTCGCAAAGTCAATTCTCTAATTCCCGCGTTGCAGCCTCGCGGCATCCTATGCAATACTGTGAAGACACCAAGATCGGGGTGATAAGCGATTGTTTCGGCCCGTGTGTCCGTATCCATGGGCGGCGGGGAGGATCACAAGCCAGGGGTTGCGAAACCAGGGAAATGTGTTATGATGCCGGTTTGGGTTGTCCATCGTGTATCGGTAACAGAGTCCCATGGATGGTTTAATGAGCGACACAACGACCGGAATCTTGAAGCGCATCAACAAGGGGCAGTATTCCCTGAGAACGGCGGAACGGTCCTATCGGCCCGGGTCGTCCGCGGCGAACGTTCCGCCGGACCTGGTCCGTCGCTTCGGCCTCGTCGAAGGCGCCGGCGTTACCGGACAGGTCGAACGGAAGAAGGGCAAACGGGTGATTGTGTCCGTGGAGTCCGTGGGGGGCCTGCCGCCGGAGCAGTTCGGCAACCGCCCGCACTTCGCCGACCTGACGGCGGTCGATCCGCACGAGCGTTTCGATCTCGGGGCGTGTGGACAGGAGAGCATGCGCATCGTGGACCTCATTGCGCCGATCGGCAAGGGCACCCGGCAGTTGATCGTTTCTCCACCCAAGGCGGGCAAGACCGTCCTGCTCGAACAGATGGTCGAGGCGATCCGCAGCGATTCGCCGCAGAGCCGGATCATCGTGTTGCTCATCGACGAGCGGCCGGAGGAGGTCACGCAGTTTCGGCGAGCATCTGAGGGCGCGGAAGTGGTGTCCAGCACGAGCGACCACACCGCTGACGAACATTGCGAGATGGCCGAATTGGTGCTCGCCCACGTGCAGGCGGAGCTCGAATGCGGGCACGAGATTGTTCTGATGATCGACAGTCTGACGCGAGTAGGGCGGTCATTCAACAACCGGACCCGGCGGGGCGGCGGATCACGACCCACGATGAGCGGCGGGCTCGAGACGGGCGTACTTGAGATACCTCGTCGCCTGTTCGGATTGGCGCGCAACATCGAGAATGGCGGCTCCGTCACGATCATCGCCACCTGCCTGGTCGATACCGGATCCCGCATGGATCAACTGATCTTCGAGGAGTTCAAGGGCACGGGCAACAGCGAGCTCGTTCTCGACCGCTCATTGGCCGAATTGAGGATCTTCCCCGCGATCGACATCCCGGCCAGCGGGACCCGCAAGGAGGCCAAGCTCTACAGCCCTCAGCACAACCAGGGCTTGGTGACGCTGCGTCGCGTTCTCGCGAACTACGGCCCCCGAGAGGCCATGGGGGCCTTCTTCAAACTGCTCCGCAAGTACCCCACCAACGAGGAGTTCCTCGATGCGATGTCCCATGGCGGCGCCTGATGGGCGGCGATGCGCCCAGGCATCCCGGGGCCGATGAGGAGCCTTTGCCTCCCGTCTCAGGCCGGACGGAAAAATTCTTCAGAATTTTCCGCAAATCGCATCAACATCGGCCTTCTGGCAAACGCCTCTATGGCGATTTGAGGGGTCAGGTGAAGTGGCAGGCTACGCGGGCATAGGGGCAAATGGGGCCCGGCACGGATGAACGTCATCCGGAAAGGGGCCCCGGAGCCTCGATCCGCCACCATGGGAGGGTGGCGGTGTGCATTTTCGTCGCGTCCGCGCGTTGCATGGAGGACGAGCGTTCACGCAAACAAGCAGAAAGGGCCGGTTCCCATGGGATTGCCGGCCCTTGTTTGCTGCGCGGCGGTACAATGGGCCTGCGGCCTCTTGTCGATACGGACGCCGTCGATTGGGCCGGTCCAGTAGCTCTCCCAAGCGACGTCCTGTTCGCTGCCGACGGGCAGAAACTCATCGGTCGCTTTCAAATCGCCTCGCTCAACCGCCTTGAGAATCCGCGTTACTTCGTTCATGGCTGCATTCAATTCCTCACCCGCGACACCGCCACTTTCTCGGGAGTGGACCGGCATTTCAACTGCCGTCCATCTCGGTCTTGCCGACTGAGCCGAAAACGGTCTCGTTCCAAGCGGTCTTGCTCCGCCAGTGACGGAGGGGCCGCTTTGTAGTGCTTCTTACATCATCGTCCTTGAATGTCGCCTGTTCCGTCGAGATACCCAACACCCCACGGCATACGCGGCCAACGGCCTCAAGTCGCTGGTCTTATCCGGCGTTCGATAAGATTTCGAGGTCCGCCTATTGACATTGCGGC
>CBFDDG010000177.1:0-9015 GCA_965603505.1 uncultured Phycisphaerae bacterium
GGCAGGCAGGCCACGCCTATATGGTAACCATGAGGGATGGCATATACGAAGTCAGTGAAACGAGCCTGGATCCGGGCTCGCGCTATGCGATCGTCTGTGCGACGCCGGGCAATGGCGTCCGGTTCCAGGCGCGGCAGCAACCGAACCCAGGTGGTGACCCATCCGGACGAGTCGGCCACGATCGCGTCGGATTGGCAGCCGTGGGCGATCCCGCTGGATGAGCTCCGTTCCGGCGGCGTTGACGTCACGAGCGTCAAGAGGCTGTACATCGGGGCAGGGGACCGGGCCAACCCGCAACCGGGCGGCGCCGGCCTGCTCTACATCGACGACATCGGCTTCGGCCACCCCGCTCAGTCGTCCGGCGGGTCAACCGTCCGTCTCGGCGATGGGCCAGGATGTGGCATGACACTACAAGGCGGGCCTGAGTCAACGCGACGCAGATCCCGCCTTCTCGAGCATAGGACAGGATCACGTGCCTCCGCGGGCGGATTCGGAGCGGTCGCCGTCGCCCGGTCGGCGCTCCATGTCGATGCATCGCGTCGAGAAGTCCGAATTGGACCTGACAGACTGGTTGAACTGAAGGCTGTGATATGATATAGTAAACTAAACCTCTTGTCAATTATGGACCTCTTTATTCCATAGGAAGACTATTATGTCTAAGAGATTGGTTTTATTGGCGTGTATCGTTATGATACTGGGCATTGTCTCTGCGCCCGCCGCATTTGCGGACATTATCATCATGGCTGATGAAAGTTGCAGGACCGATGTGCGCGAACCGGACACCAACAATCACAACAGTAGCAAGCTCTCCGTGAGGAGTGACGAGAAGAGCGCTAAGTCCTGGATCAAATTCGACGTCAGCGAACTTGACGTGGAAGACCTCGAAACGGCAACCCTCACCGTCGCGCTGCATGAGGGGAAGGCTGGCGACCGGCACTTCGACGTTTCCTACGTCAATGACGACTGCCTCGATAACATCGGCTGGGACGAAATAAGTCTGACCTGTAACAACGCGCCCGGAAACAATCCCCCCGACCTGGGCGCAATAAACCCCACCAAAACGACTCTGCTTACCACGGTGAATTTCAGCGACGGTGTCCCTGGCGACTCGTTTACTATAGATGTTCTTCAAGCCCTCCAGACTGATACCGATGGGATCGTGCAGTTCGTTTGTCATAATTCGAACGGCCTACTGCAGCTTGCCACGCACGACCACGCTGAAGAAGCATGGAGACCCTTCATAGATGTAAGTAAGGGCGCAAAGGGCAAGGCAAGGAGACCTTATCCGGTCACGGATACGACTGATGTGCCCCGGGATGTGGTCCTTGGCTGGACACCGGGAGAATTTGCCGACAAGCATGATGTGTACTTTGGAGCAGATTTCGATGGCGTTAACAGCGCCAGTGCAGAAAGTCCATTCCTTCTCAGTCCGGCCCAGGACGCGAATACGTTTGAACCGGGACGTCTCGAATTCAGCCAGACGTATTTCTGGCGGATCGATGAAGTCAACGCTCCTCCGGACTCTACCGTGGTCAAAGGCAGTGTATGGAGTTTTACCGTCGAGCCTCTCGCCTACCGGATCCCGGATGAGAATATCCTTGTTACAGCTTCCAGCTACGAAGAAGGGAAGAATCCCGAAAATACCGTGAACGGCTCAGGTCTGGTCGGCAACCTTCACTCAACTGTACTTGAAGATATGTGGCTCACGGCCACTGGAGAACCGGCGCCACCCTGGATCCAATATGACTTCGACACAACCTACAAACTGCATGAAATGCTTGTGTGGAACTATAATGGATCGTCCTTCCTGACCGCTGCCGGCCTGAAGGATGTTGTTATCGAGTATTCATCGGACGGCACGGCTTGGATGCACATTGAAAGTGTCAATGAATTTGCCCGGGCGAGCGGTCTTGATGATTATACTCCCAATACAATGGTAGCTTTTGACGGTATTCCCGCCAAATCCGTGAAGATCACCGCCAATAGCAACTGGAGCGGCGGCTTTATTGACCAGTTCGGTCTGAGCGAAGTTCAGTTCCTGCAGATCCCCGTGAACGCACGAGAACCCAGCCCGGATGATGGGGCGACGGAAGTTGCTGTGGATGTGACTCTTCGCTGGCGAGCCGGAAGAGAGGCTGCCGAACACGGTGTATCTATCGATACGGACGAACAGGCGGTGATCGACGGCACTGCTCTTGCCGAGACCGTATCGGAGGCCAGCTACGGTCCTTTGTCCCTTAACCTGGGAAGCACGTATTTCTGGCGGGTTGATGAGGTCAATAACAGTGATACCTGGCAAAGTGGGATCTGGAGCTTCACGACGAGAGAGTACGCGGTGGTGGACGACATCGAGAGCTACAACGATGATGTCGAGGCCGGCACGACGATCTTCGATACCTGGATCGACGGGCTGACGAACAACACCGGCTCGCTCGTCGGCTACTGGGAGGCGCCGTTCGCCGAGCAGACCATCGTTCACGGCGGCAAGCAGTCGATGCCGTTCGACTACAACAACGTGATCTCGCCGTGGTACAGCGAGGCGTATCGGGACTTTTCGCCCGCGCAGGACTGGAGCGTCAAGGGGGCGGACACGCTCGTGTTGTATTTCCGGGGCCGGCCGCTGTCGTTCCTGGAGCCCTCGCCGGGCTCGATCATCATGAGCGGGGAGGGCACGGATATCTACGGGACGGCGGATCAGTTCCGGTTTGTGTATAAGTCGCTCAGCGGCGACGGTTCGATTGTGGCGAAGGTGGAAAGCCTGGAGGACACGAACGCCTGGGCGAAGGTGGGCGTGATGATCCGGGAGAGCCTGGATCCGGGCTCGCAGTTTGCGATTGTCTGCGCCACGCCGGCCAATGGGGTGCGCTTCCAGGCAAGGCTGCTGAATCTTGGCGGGGCGACCAGTGACACAGCGGTGGCGACGCCGGAGCAGATGGCCTTGCAGGTGCCCGTGTGGGTGAAAGTGGAACGGTCGGGCAACGAGTTCAACGGATACTATTCGACCGACGGGACGACCTGGACGGCGATGTCGTGGAACCCGCAGACGATCAGCATGACAAGTAACGCGTACATCGGTTTGGCGGTGACCAGCCACGCGGCAGGCGTTTCGTGCACCGCGGAGTTCTCGGGGATCACGACGAGCGGCGGCGTGAGCGGGTCCTGGCAGACGGCGGAGATTGGGGTCGCGCAGCCGAGCAACACGCCGGTGCCGCTGTACGTTGCGGTCCAGGACAGTGGCAATCACACGCACGTGGTGACGCATCCGGACGAGTCGGCGACGGTCACGTCGGATTGGCAGCCGTGGGAGATCCCGCTGGATGAGCTCCGTTCCGGCGGCGTTGACGTCACGAAGGTCAAGAGGCTGTACATCGGGGTCGGGGATCGGACCAACCCGCAACCGAGCGGCGCCGGCCTGCTCTACATCGACGACATCGGCTTCGGCCACCCCGCTCCCAGCGACGAGGTCGCCGCTGAGTAGCATCAGCAACGAGCTCGATGACAGCGCATATCGGGGCCTGTGCCGGTTCGGCATGGGCCCCGCTTGTTTTGCGGGACGACGACCCCCGCAGAGAACGACATCACGTTCGGCTGCGATGATCCCGGGCCTCAGCGATGGTTCAACGCTCCCGAGGCCTACGCCGCGGGCCTCTTCGTCTTCCCGTCTAAAATACGTATTTTCCCCTATTGACAAATCCCCCGCGCGGCCCCGTAGTAGTAGTATTGCGGGCTGGGTACGGGAGCACCGGCAAGTGTCGAGACGATTCTTATCGATCTCGCACGAAGGGGCTACAGGACCAGGTGGCTGCAATGGGAGTTGCTGCCCGCAGGGTGTACCGAGGCAAGTTGATAAAGGGACGTTTGGCTTGCACCTGTCCTTGTAGAGATGCGACACGACCTGAAATGCGTCTGCGCGCGCCGCGGTGAGGGCCGCAGCTAACATTGAGACCATTATAGGAGGAGAAGAAAATGAAAAGGTTGCCTTTGGTCATAGTACTTCTGCTTATCCCTAACTGTGCACTGCATGCAGGGTTCTCAGGCGTGGAAGTACTCTGGCAACAGTACCATGTAAAGGGAGAGATTGAGTTTTCCCACATCGGCTATTCGGACAGCTATGAACAATGCGCGCCGTTCCCAATAAGCGGAGAACTGACCGCCTCGGCGGCGCCCGAGTCCTGCTACGTGCTCTCGGAAACGTCATCTTCGCACCTTTATGCCGAACTCGCCTGTGATGACAGCCTGGTCTTCGGTGATGGGGAGTTTCCGCCTGAGCTTCTTTGGGCGAGCGCCGACTATACCGTGCAATTCCGATCGTCTTCGTCGCTCCAGTTTGTCTGGGAAGCTGGGACTCTGTTCTACTGGGGCGCATTAGCCATGGCAAGGATCACCGATGTAGACTCCGGAGCTGTGATCTTCGCGGCGGATACGGCCGGGGATCCCCAGACTTCTATCTTACACACGTTCCAGGTGAACCCGCTTCACAGGCACGAGCTGTGGCTATACGCAGGAACGTCCTATGTGCCATACAGTAATGCCTCGTGGGACTACAATGGCGCCGCGATATTCAACTTCGAGCTCCTGTCCACCATTCCTGTACCTGGTGCTATTATGCTCGGCACCTTTGGCGTTGGTCTTGTCAGCTTCCTCCGCGGACGAAGAGTACTATAGAGGCACGGCTGGTGCTTGTCTGGGTCAAGGTGGAACGGTCGGGCGATGAGTTCAATGGGTACTATTCAACGGACGGGGCGACCCGGACGGCGATGTCGTGGAACCCGCAGACCATCGGCATGATGAGCAGCGCCTACATCGGCTTGGCGGCCACCAGCCACACGCTCGCCGGCGCAACCCAATCGCGAGACACTGCGGTTTTCTGTTTCCGACCGGTCGGTGGTGGGTTATACTCTTGCCCGTCGTTAAGGCTGTAGGATCATCGTTCCGGCCAGAACCATGGAGTGAGAACTGAGGGCGTGAATGATGGCACGACTTTCTCAGGTGTGTTTCGCAATTGTCCTCAGCCAGTCTCTAATCGGCCTGGCACGCTGTGAGGAGGCGCCCGGCGTTGTCATCAATTATATCCCGGCTTCGTCGCAGGTATACGTCGGCTCGCCGGGGATCGCCGTTCTGCCGAACGGGGACTATCTTGCCAAGCACGATGAGTTCGGGCCCCGATCGACAGAGCGCGGCGAGGCCGTGACACAGGTCTTTCGTTCATCGGATCGCGGGCAGACGTGGTCGCATCGCGCGACTGTCAAAAGAATGTACTGGGCAAGCATCTTCGTTCATAAGGGCGACGCCTACCTGCTGGGGACCAGCAGGAACCACGGCTTTGCCGTAATCAGCCGGTCCACGGACGGCGGAGCGACGTGGACCGTGGCGGGAGACGGCAAATCCGGCTTGCTCCTGGACGATGCGAAATATCATTGCGCGCCGGTTCCGGTTGTCGTCCATAAGGGCCGGATCTGGCGGGCCATGGAAGATGCCATGGGGCCCGGCGGGTGGGGCACACATTTCCGCGCGTTCATGATGTCGGCCCCGGCGGATTGCGATCTGCTCGACGCCGGCAATTGGACGTGCAGCAGCCGGCTCGGCCGGAATGCGGAATGGCTTGGCGGTGCATTTCGCGGCTGGCTGGAGGGCAACGCGGTGGTCACGCCCGACGGCCGGATCGTCAACATCCTGCGCGTCGACTATCGCCCGGACGGCGGGAAAGCGGCCATGATCCGGATCAGCGAGGACGGACGCGAGGCCTCGTTCGAGCCCGGTGCGGGCTTCGTCGATTTCCCGGGCGGCGCTAAGAAATTCACCATCCGCTACGATCCGGTCTCGAAGATGTACTGGACGCTGTCCAATCCCATTCTGCCGAAACACAGAGACCCGGACCCCGGACGGGTGCGAAACGCGCTGGCGCTCATGCGGTCGCCTAACCTGCGGCGGTGGGAAATTCGCTGCATCCTGCTCTATCATCCCGACGTGGACAAGCACGGGTTCCAATACGTGGACTGGCTGTTCGAGGGCAACGACATCATCGCCGCCTCGCGCACGGCCTACGGCGAGGGGCCGCTGGCCGCGCACCGCCAGCACGACGCGAATTACCTGACCTTCCACCGTTTCAGGAACTTCCGGACGCTGACCATGGACGATTCCGCCGACGGCGCCCGCCCGGGCGGCGACGCGTGGTCCGCCCCGGAGTCACCATAGCGAAAGGCCCAATATGTCAAGCTTCACCCATGTTCAGGAGAATACCATGACAGCACCAGGAAAGAGCCGAATCATTGTCGTTGCGCTCATTGTTGCGCTTGCCGCCTGCGCCCCTCCGATTGCGGCGGACTCGCAGGCTGCGAAGCTCACGATTCGAGCCGACGAGGGCAAGGAGACCATCAACCGGAACATCTACGGACACTTCGCCGAGCACCTGGGCCGGTGCATCTACGGCGGGTTCTGGGTCGGCGCAGACAGCGACATCCCCAACACGCGGGGCATCCGGAACGACGTTGTCGAGGCCCTGAAGGCGATGAAGATCCCGGTGCTGCGCTGGCCGGGCGGGTGCTTCGCCGACGAGTACCACTGGAAGGACGGGATCGGCCCGCGCGAGCAGCGTCCCACGATGATTAACACGCACTGGGGCGGCGTGACCGAGAACAACCACTTCGGCACGCACGAGTTCCTCGACCTGTGCGAGCAGTTGGCCTGCGAGCCGTACATCTGCGGCAATCTCGGCAGCGGCACCATCGAGGAGATGCAGGACTGGGTCGAGTACATCACGTTCGACGGCGTCAGTCCGATGGCCGACCTGCGCCGCAAGAACGGCCGGGAGGAGCCGTGGAAGCTGAAATACTTCGGCGTCGGCAACGAGAACTGGGGCTGCGGCGGCAACATGCGGCCCGAGTACTACGCCGACCAGTACCGGCGCTACCAGACCTACGTCCGCAACTTCGGTGACAATCGCATCTTCAAGATCGCCTGCGGCCCCAGCGGCGGCAACTACGAGTGGACTGAGGTGCTTATGCGGGACCTCGCCCGCGGTCGACGGCCCCTGATGCACGGCCTCGCCCCGCACTACTACTGCGGCTCCGGCAGGAAGAGCCGCTCCGCCACCGAGTTCACCGAGATCGACTGGTTCTGGCAGTTGAAGAACGCCCTGCGAATCGAGGAGATCCTGGTCAGGCACATGGAGATCATGGACAAGTATGACCCGCAGAAAAGGATCGATGTGATCTTCGATGAGTGGGGCGCCTGGCATAACGTCGAGCCGGGAACGAACCGGGGATTCCTCTACCAGCAGAACTCCCTGCGTGACGCCATGGTGGCCGGCCTGACGCTGAACATCTTCAATAACCATTGCGACCGCGTCAAAATGGCGAACATTGCTCAGACGGTCAACGTGCTGCAGGCCATGATCCTGACGGACGGGCCCAGGATGCTCCTGACGCCGACCTATTACGTGTACTTCCTGTACACGGTGCACCACGACGCCACGCTTCTGCCAACGGAGCTGGCCGGCCCGGACTATGCGTTCGAGGGTGACCCGGTCCCGGCGATGAATGTGTCGGCCTCGCGAGGTCAGGATGGGAAGGTGCACGTGTCGCTCTGCAACATCGATCCGGAGACGGCCGTTGAGCTTGACGCGCAACTGCAGGGCTTGACGCCGAAGCGTGTCACGGGACAGGTCCTTACCGCCGACCGGATGACGGCGCACAACACGTTCGACCACCCGGACATCGTGGAGCCGGCCCCCTTCGATGGGGCCAGGCTGACAGCTAATGGTTTCGCCGCGACCCTGCCGGCCAAATCGGTCGTGGTCCTGGAAATCGAATAACAGGCATAATGAAAGCCCTGACCGCGCGCCACGGGTCGCGGTCAGGGCATGTCAATCCTACTTCAGCAGTCAATGTGCCGTGTCACCACGATACATCATTGCCCATCGGGCTGGACACGCAGACCGATGTTGTCAATGTAGAGCATGTCGATGTCCCCATCGGCCTGTCCGGAGCTCTCACCGTCGCCTACTCCAATGGTGAGTGCCTTGACGGCCGTTACATCAACCCCGGCAAACTCCGCCAGCGCGATGTCCCACATCCGCCACGGCTCGGACTGGACGGCGTACATCAGCGCATGCGGAACGGTCGCGTCGTTGCCGGCAGCGTCTTCGAGCCTTGCATACATCTGCTGCTCCAGATTGTCGTTCTCGCCCCGGAAGGTAATCGTGAGCATGTCGAGGCCGCCAACGGTCCAATCCTGCGCCTCGGCGAACGTGCGAGTGGCCTCCGTGAGGAACGGATCGTACTGGTTCTCGTACTCCAGCCGCATGGCTTTCGCACCCTGGTACCTGGTGCCGGTATCGAGGATGGTGTAGATGAAACCTTCCATCGCAATATTGTCGACCCACGTCGCCGCGAGCTCGGTCGTATCCGCGTAGGACTCGAAACCCTCAAGAACCAGATGCTGACCGGTCGTGAACTGCCAGGTCCGGCCTTCCACAACGCCGGCGGCGCCGACCTGATCGACACGCCACTGATAGGTCACGCCGGGCTCCAGCATGCCGGGATCGTAGGCCGCGCCCGTGGGGGCCGGATCAACGAGTTGCATGTCCCCCGCCGGACCAAACGACAATTGCCGCCCCGTGGCGAACTGACCTTCGACCCAGCTCAGGCTCGTCCCTGTGGAGACCGCTGTCGCGCCGTTCCCAGGGTTCGGGCCCGCGGCCGCCGGACCGTCCGATACCGATGAGACGTCGTCAAAAGTAACATAGAAACCCACTGGTTCCTCGTTCTCGTTCTGGGCAAAGATGCCGCTGATACCCTCAGTGAAGATTTCGTCGTGTGCATCCGGGTCTTCCCATGGGTCATTGCCGTTGGTGTCGATCATGACGGGGGTCCGGGCCACCAGCGGGCCTCCCTTACTCTCGTAGAGACTTCCCGTCACGTACACCGGGCCCGACCCGATCACCTCGAGCTCGGCATAGTAGCTTCTCGCGTTTGCCAAATGGGGGACAATGGCTTCGATGTTCTCATCCATGAT
>CBFDDG010000178.1:0-8950 GCA_965603505.1 uncultured Phycisphaerae bacterium
CTCGCGTCCGGCCGCACCGAGTCCTGACGCGAGTCCACGTTGATCTCCCAGTAGAAACGCTCCCCGTCGTATCTCAGGGTGACCCGGGAGGTCATCGTGTACTCGTTCGCCAGCTCGTACCGTACGTTGAAGGGAATGGCCTCGAGCTTCATCTTCTGCAGTTCTTCGGTGAGCTCCCTCTTGTCTACACTGTTCGTGTACTCGCTGAGGGCCTTCTGGATCTCGTTGGTGATTGTGGTCGAATCGAGGGTCTTGGGGGCCCCGTACTCCTGGTGCGTGGCCTGAATGGTGCCGGCGGAGATCCACGTCGTTCGCGGCTGGCTCGTAAGCTGCTTGAAGATCTGCAGGACTTCGTCACTCTGCAGAGGGTTGTCCGCAGAGGCTGTTGTAACAAGGAAGAAAAACAGGGTGCCGGCCAACAGAATGCTTCGAGTCTTCATGCGGTTTCTCCTTCCCCCCTGCTCATGGTTGTACGTTCCGTAGCCTCAGGACCTCACGGGTGCGCCGTTGCAGAGTTTACCACGAGGCGTGGAGTTTCTGCAACTCAATGTGGACAATGTTCTGCCCAATGCTCGAGATTCTTTCTCGGGCGGACTCCACGGACGCAGAAAACCACTCTTATCGGCCTATCACAGACGGGAGGCACGACAAGATCTTGTGCGTTCAGAGATTCGGGTCGGCAGAGACATGCGTATCTGACTTTTTGTGGCGCATGAGCTTATCACTCTCGGGCGGCGGCATGTTGTTGATTTCATCCTCCTGCCGCCACTGGGTTTCGGGCTCAGGGCCCGCCGCGAGGGCTCCGGCTCGGCGGGGCGTTCGTCGTACGACGGCACGCGCGTTGGGGGTCGCTTTCCGAACGCGGCTACTCGGCCAGGACGCTTCCCTTCGTGGCTTTGAGGATCTCTTCGTAGCTGGTGATGCCCTGCCGCGCCTTCTCCAGACCGCTGAAGAACAGCGAGGTCATGCCCTCACGGCGGGCCTGGGCGTCGATCTCGTTGGCGTGCCTTCTCGATACCGTCAGTTCCCGGATACGGTCCGACAGAACCAACAGCTCGGTGATTACCGTGCGGCCCCGATACCCGGTAAAGCGGCATTTCGAGCAGCCGCGACCTCTCCAGCCGCTTGGAAATGCGTCCAACCGGGCAAGAGACTTGACCGCCATGGCGACCTCCGGATCCAATTGACCGGCCTGCCTGCAATCCGGACAGATCACGCGGACGAGGCGCTGGGCGAGAATGGCCTCGACCGAGGAGGCCACCAGATAGGGCTCGATGCCCATATCCAGCAGGCGGGTGACGGCGCTGGCGGCGTCGTTCGTGTGCAGGGTGCTGAAGACGAGATGACCGGTCAGGGCGGTGCGGATGGCGGTTTCGGCGGTCTCGAGATCGCGAATCTCGCCCACGAGCATGATGTCCGGGTCGTGCCGCAGCATGGAACGCAGGGCCCGGGCGAAGGTGAAGCCGATTTCGGAGTGAACCTGCATCTGCACGATGCCCGGCATATCGTATTCCACCGGATCCTCGATCGTCAGGATCTTCGTATCCGTGGTCTTGAGGATGCTCATGCAGGTGTAGAGCGTTGTGGTTTTGCCGCTGCCGGTTGGGCCGGTAACGAGGATGATGCCATGGGGTTTGCGGATCAGCTTCGTGAGCATGGCGACCTCCTTCGGGGCCATGCCCAGCGAGGACAGGTCGGAAATCAGGGCGCTCTGCGGCAGAATGCGAATGTTTATGGCCTCGCCGTGGCGGGTGGGCAGGATGGAAATCCGAAGGTCGAATTTGTGCCCGGAGACGTCGACCTGGGCCCGACCGTCCTGGGGAAGACGCTTTTCGGCGATGTCGAGCCCCGAGATGATTTTGATGCGGCTGGTGATCCCCTCGCGGAAGTACCGTATCGTCCCCGGCATCCCGGCGTCGTGCAGCACACCGTCAATGCGACATCGGACCTTGAGGTCGCCCTCGTAGGGCTCGATGTGAATATCCGTGGCACCGTTGTTGATCGCGTCGGCGAGGAGCTGATTGACGAGCTTGATGACGGAGGCCTCGCGGACCTTGCCCTCCTCCATCAGGTCCTCGCTGGCGTCGGGGCGGTCCGAGACGGCCTCGCGGGAAACCATCTGCTCGACGGTGGCCGCGCCGAGGCCGTAGTACCGGCGGATGGCCTTCGCAATGGCCTCCGAGGGGGCGACCGCGAACTCCAGCCGGTGTGAATTGTCGAGAACCAGGGCGATCTCGCTTCGCAATTCCCGGTTGAACGGGTCGCAGGTCGCGATCAGCAGGCTGTCATCCGTGATCCTCAGGGGAATGATGGTGTAGTGAGAGGCAACATTGGCCGTGATGGCGGCTACGGCCTCTCGTTCGATGTCCTCCGGCAACGTAGGGCTGAACGCCAGCCCCATCCTCTCGGCGGCAGCCGTCAGGAGTTGGCTCTCACTTACGATGCCGAGTCTCAAGACGCTTTCACGCAGTGAGATCCGCTGTTTGGCAGCCTCTAAGCGTGCCGCCTGGAACTGTTCATCGGTCAGTCCGGCCAAGCCTGGCTCGATCCTGATGGAAAGGGCACTATTCCGTTCAACCATTGCTTTTATCCCCGGCACAAATCACAGTTTCCCTGTGATATTGAGCGACCCGTCAGCATCCGTGTTGATGGAATAGCCAGACCGGACGCCACGGTCTCCAAGCGGGGGGCACACCGCCGGGTCAAAAGATTTGCCCAAAAAATCACAAAGAGCGGTCAACATGCTGGCGTCGGCCGACGCCGTACTAAACATGTTGGGGGGGCACTGTGGAACTCTGGCTTGTACTTGCGGTTGCCCTTGGACCGGCGTTGCTCGACCCGTAGGATATGACCGAGGCAAAGACAGGCACATTACCAGTATTGTGCGTGGATCGGGAGCCCACGTGGCTGCTTCGCATCCGGCCGTACCTGAGTCCCTACCGTTTGCACCTTGACCGGGCTTTCTCTCTGGCGCAGGCCCATGAGATGGCAAGCCAGCGGGTCTATTGCCTGGCTCTGATCCGATTCGACGCAGCCACCGAAGAGCAAATACCTGGGTTTTGTTCCGCGTTTCATACTCGAAATCCTCATCGTGTTGTGATCGTTCTCACCGATGCGCCTGATCCGGTTGTGGAAGAACGTCTGTTCGATCACGGCGCGAATGATGTGGTCAACATCGAACAGGCTTCGCCTGCCGGTTTGGCGAAACGCGTGCGCGCCCATCTGTGTGCAACCGGGATCCTTCAGCCATGGCCCGGGCGAATCCGGCTGGGAGACGCGCTCGTGGATTTCGACCGGCGGGAAGTCCATCGGGAGCATACCGTTCATCAACTGCCGGGGATTCTCGCCGACCTGCTAAGGTACTTTATCGAGAACGCCGACCATGTCATTTCGCGGGAGGAGCTGCAGAGCTCGCCCATCTGGCTCGATTCGATCTGTACCCCCGCCAAGCAGGGCGGAAAAACGTTTGATATGAACATCAGTAAGCTGCGCAAGATCATCGAATCGGAGCCGCAGAGGCCAAAGATCATTGTTTCCGTCCGAGGCATAGGCTGGAAACTCGCCAGCGACGTATTGCAGGAAGGGCCCGAACACGCCAGTCAGAGTTGACATGGCAAGGCAGGCTGCCGGCGCTTAGCCCTGGAATACGTCGGGGGTCCGGATGCATATCGGCTCACGACTGATGAAAGGCTCCCCGTATTTGCAGCCGATGGATCGCCCGAAAGATCGCCCGACCAGCTCGACCCCCTCAATGAGAGTCATGGATCCGCCTGCTGGTTTGTATTCCACTTGGCTCGCATAGGCGCGGATCGCCGCCATTTTCCGGTCCCAGCCCCCCGTTACATCGACCACCAGCGAGGGCGGATCGTAAAGGAGTCGGTGGGTCGAATAGTAACTGTAGAGCCGTGGCACCCAATGCGGTCCGCCGGACAGGTCGGTCTTGTGGAGTTTCGCCTCGAAGCGAGCGGCCTCTATGAGATGCGCGGCCGCAGTATGATCCGGGTGATAATCGGGGACGAGGGGTCCGAACAACACCGTCGGTCGGTGCATTCGGATGACTTCGGCCAGCTTTCGCCTGTTCTCCACGGTGGCCTCCAGATGCCGGTTGGGCATGTTCAGCCACATCCGCTTCGTGATACCCAGTATGCGGCTTGCCTGCCTTGCTTCTTCCTCGCGCCGCTCTTTCGTCCCGAAGGGCGTTGGTTCTCCGTCGGTAAGATCCACAACGACCAGTTCCCAGCCGTGGCGAACGAGTTTGACAATCGTGCCTCCCATTGCCAGTTCGGCGTCATCAGGATGTGGCGCGACGATCATTGCTGCCTTATAGCCCACTGGCCGAATCTCCCGTACGAATCCGCCGTTCAACAAGCCTCGTCACAGGTCGGCACCGGCTCTGCCGCAGTTGCCGACCGGGAGAAGGCGACGGCGTCCACCATCCGGCGAAGCCGCCATTCAGGAAAAAGGCCGAAGAAGTACTCACGACTGTCCCGCACGGCCCGGGAATTCCTCTCCTTTTGGGCCCGCACAAGCTGTTGGCTCAAATCGCGGATCCCTTGTGCCGCGTACACACGCATGCGTCTGTTGATGCGTGTGATGAGCTTCCATGCGGCTTTGCGCTGGGAGGCCGTCCGCGTGCGATCACTGGCCCGGATGATCTGCCTTTTCTTGGCTTCCACCAGAAGCCTTGCTCGGTCAGTTCCGTGCCCCGCAGCAGTTAGGTACAACTCCGGATTATGCTCGGCATGGTGCAGCCGGTGACGAAGCTGACTGAGATCATGCTCTAGCTTGGATGAAGAGAGGCATTGAGGCAGTAGGGCCGTATACGTCATAACGCCGTAGGGGGAGGGTCTCATGCCAAAGTAGTTTCTGATCAGATGATCTGCGATGGGCTCGTACGCGGCTCCGCCGACACCGTGAATGAACCAGTCGGCCAGGCAAAGCCGCAGGAAAAGGGTGAGAGGGACGGCCTTGGGCCGCAGCGTCCATCCAGCTCGCGCCAGGAATTGCCCGAGTTGTTGCGCCTTGTGTTTGGCGGAGCCGGCGTCGAGCCTCGTTACTTCCGAAGAGCCCCCCATGATGGTTCTTACGCCACCGGCCTCCTGCCTGACACACAAGGTCCTTCGGTCCCCATCCGGGCCGGTGAGCCAGAATGGCAGTTCGGTTTGTCCTTGCCTGCTGTCTACGGCCAGCGATTGGATGCTGCACCGCGTGGTGTTGCCGCCGCTGTGAACTTGCCCTGCCAGTGCGTCGTTGTAATATCGGGAGAAGGACATGGCGTTTGAAAACACGGATATGACAAACCCTAAGAATGCATCGGTTGCACTGAGCTGCGACACGGGCAGATACAACAGATTGTCCAGGCCGAGAGCCCTGCTCAGCATGCCCTGAAGATACGTGATCACGTCCGCGATTGTCTTAAAACGATCCCACCGGATGGCGTCGGCGTCACCGGGTCTTGCCCACAGTGCATTGCAGAACTGTTCCGGGTCGCTCTCTACGACACGGTGCAGGAATTGCTCGATGGACTGAGCATGCGGGCGTCGGCGTTCGAGAGGGTCGTCCCGCCGTTCCTGCTCTACTGACAACGGGTGGCAGTACCAGCTTCCGTCCGGGCGGGCCTGTGGGATGGCCATTGTTGTATCACAGACATCGTGATCCAGGACCACCTGCACAGCCATGCCACGTACGGCCAGAGCAAGCCTGCTGCAGGCCACGGTCTTCATCCATATGCCGCAGTGGTGCCACGCAGCTTGATGGCCGGTTGTCACCACGGGCGCTACCGAGAGCAGCGGCAAGCAGGCGAGCCCCTGGGTCCGGCTGGTGTACTGCCTGGCCCTTTCCAGAAGTTCCGCGCGAAACGCCGACGAAGCGGCCGTATGCCCGTGAACCATCTGATTCATCCGGACCAGCGTCGGCCACCGTGAAATCTCAGGATCTGCCGAGAGGCCGTCTAATTTCCGCGGGATGGAGAGATTCTTCGAACTCACCACAAAGATCGCGCCCCAATTCTCGTTCCATGATTGCCAGATAGTATTGCATCCGTTTTCGGGGATTCTCGAGGATCCCTGCAAAATTCCTCTTCCGGTCGTGATAGATCAACGGCACGGGAATCTCCCGGATTGTCAGGCCGGCGCGGCGTGCCTGCACCCACAACTGAAGCGGCAACCCATAACCCGCCTCCGTGAGCGTGAGCTTTGCCAGAGCGCGGACCCGATACGCCTTGAATCCGCAAAAGGCATCCGTGAGGCACAGGCCCAGATGTCGGTTCAGCAATCCGGTAACGGCCCGGTTGATCGCCACTCGCTCGGGCGGGGCAGGGATTGTGCCCAAATCGGTCGGTCGCAGGTATCGCGAGCCGCTGATGATATGAGCATCGTCCTTCCGGATCTCACGGAGGAACTCGGGTATGCAGCAGGGCTCGTGCTGATGGTCGCAGTCCATCGTAATGATCCATGCGAATCCTTCGCCCCCTGCGCACGAGAATGCATCGATCAGGCTGCGACCGTAGCCCATATTCACGTCGTGCGTGACAAGACGCGTACATGCATGCCTGAGGCCCCCCCTCTCAAGCAAACGGGCGGTCCCGTCCGTACTGCCGTCGTCGATCACCAATAGGTTGGACGCGTAGTGGCTGACGGCCCGGAGCACATCCTCTACATGATTGGCTTCGTTGAACACGGGCAGAGCGACCAATACATCCTGATCCGTGTAGTCAGTCCTCTCGGTTGTCGGGCCCCGGCTGAGACGGTTTCTCAGTGTCGTCATTCACTTCGGCCTCCTTTATGCTTTGTTCGCTGATCTCTCTTAGATCCCCGAAGTCCTCCTTCTCGATGATGACCGGCGTAACGAACAGATAGGTTGTCTTGTAGGTCTTCTGGATCGACGTGCTCTGAAAGAAAAGTCCAAGGAGCGGGATATCCCCCAACAACGGCACTTTGTCGGCGATTGTCTGTTGATCCGAGGTCTGCAGGCCTCCGACGACGATGGTGTGGCCGTTCGGGACGGTGGCCTCGCTGCGGATGCTGCTCGTGTTTCTCGGCGGGGGGATCGACGAGTCACTCGATTCATATCGGAAGGAGTTTAACGTGATCTCGTACTCGACGCGCAGGTAGTCATTCTCACTGATATGTGGTGTGATTGTGAACTGGGTTCCTGCCTCCACGAACCCACCGAAAGACACCGTCTGCGCCACCTCACCCTGGCTGGTTTGCGTGTACGGCTCCTCCGCGATACTGTTGATGAAGCCGGCGGCGTTGTCGTTGACCAGGATCCGCGGCGCCGAGGTCACTCTTATGTTCTGGTCCGACTCCAGGGCCTTCACGATCGCCTGCACGTTGTTGGGTCTCAAGACGGCCGCTGAGCCACCGGGACTGACGATGATGTTTCGCGACCCTGTCGTCGGGTCCAGGCCGGCTGACAATCCAAAGGCACTGAAAGTGAACCCGTCCTGGCCGGCATAACTCAATTCCACTCCGAGTTCCAGACCCTCCGAGGTCGTGACCTCCACGATCTTCGATTCGATGAGGACCTGCCGGCGGCGCTTGTCCAGTTCCTCCACGAGCTTTTCGAGCTCGCGATGCTGCCTCGCGGTCGCCTGGACGATCACGGAGTTGGTGGCCTTGCTCACCGCGACGCGGGCCTCGATCTGCGGAACATACTTCTCGCTCTCCGCGAGTTCGATTTGACCGCCTCCCTCGGATTCCTGGGGCACGGCTTGCGGCTTATACCTCGGTTCGCCGGGTCGGGCCGCCTGGTCTTCGCGCCTCTGCAGAAGCTCTTGAATCGCCTGGGCCACCTCCTCGACGTCGGCATTTTCGATCTTATAAACCCTGATAATTCCCGCCTCATAGGTGCTGGGCACATCGATGGTCTCCACGATGGTGGTCATGACGCGATGGACGGAGGGCGGCGCCGTCAAGAGGATCGAGTTTGTCTTCTCGACGAGGGTCACGCCGGCGGGTTTGCCGCCATCCCTGCCGCCCTGCCCCTGCGACCGGCCGTATGAGCCGCCTCGGGTCGGAAGGTCCAGAATCCGTTCGAGCCCCGCAAAGACCTCCGACGCATCGACGTAGGTGAAATGGTAATTCCTGCTTGTCGGCTCGACGTAGATATCCAGCCTGTCCACCAGCGCCTTGAGTCTTTCCATATCCCTCTGAAACGCCTTGAGAATCAACTGGTTGGTGCGGTCCAATGAATAGATGCCCACCCCGGCCTGTGGACTCGACAGGCCGCCAGCGGCGGCTGCCGAAGGCTCCGTGATTCTTTCGTTCGGATTGGCGGATGGCGGCTGGTCCGGCCCGGTCCTGAGCGGTTGATTCTGTGTCGCCTCGCCCTGGACAAACACTTTCTGAAGCGTCTCGGCCAGTTCCAGCGCATCCATGTACTTCAGGTCGATCACCTCCAGAATCGCCGCGGCATCATCCGGGATATCGAGTTTCTCGACGACCTCAACGATCGTCTCGAGATTGGCGGGGCTGTCGAAGACGACGATCGCATTGGTCTTTGCGTGCACCACGCTCTTGCCCAGCTTGCTCAGGAAGGGCTTGATGACGTTGGCGACCGAGTCGGCGACGCTATACTCCAGGGAGATCACTTCCTTGGACAGCCCATGGTGCTGCGCGTATTCGTCGTACGTCATGACCGCGATGACGTCGCCGGCGCGATGGCAGGTGAAGCCGGCCAGGGTCACCACGGTATCCAGCAGCCGCTCAGGGGTAACGTTCTTGGCCCACAGGCTGATCTTTGCCTTGCCGACTTCGGTTGTCGGGAAGATGCTCCAGCCCGTCGCATCGCTGATGATCTGGAACGCCATCGAGATTTCGTTGTTGTTGAATTCGATTCGGGGAATGACGGGCCCCTCGTCGAGGGGACTCGAAGACGGCGCAGCGGCCTCGGTCGGGCCTGGTCCGAAGGGGTCAAAATCCGCCCCGTCGCGCAGCGGCGCTGCGGG
>CBFDDG010000179.1:0-8941 GCA_965603505.1 uncultured Phycisphaerae bacterium
GACATCGGGAGAGACGGGCATGGTGGGACTACCGCCGATTCGCCAAAGCCACTGGCCGGACGTCGTCCGGAACGCCTATGCGGGCTTCGAGCGGCTCAGCCAACTGGCATCTACAGAGGAACTGCTGGGGGTATTCCGCCTTCCCGTGGCTTCGTTTGCCTCGCCCTGCTGCATCCGCAAGGACACGGACCCGCCGGCGGAGGATCCCCAGAATACGATCGTCCTGGGCTATGACCAGCAGCTGTCCGACGCATCAGGCCAGGCGCGGGGATCTGTTCGATGTCTGCCCCTCGATCTGCTGAACAGACATTGGTTTGTGGCCGGCAAGACGCGGTCTGGTAAGACTACCGTGATCATGAATGCCGTGCTCCAGTTGAGTGGCCTGTTGTCTCCGGATGAACTGGAAGAAAGGTAGGAAGGACTTATGCCATCATACCGAGCGGGCCGCTGTGCGGTAGTGCCGCATCGGTGTCGATGATCAAGAGCGAATGGGGAAAACGATGCAGAAGAAATCAACGATGATCCCCTACATGGTCTTCGAACCTGCCAAGACAGACTACCGTGCTCTCAAGACCATCGGGGAACGCAACGGGGCTTCCACAAGCAGGATCGAGATCTATACGCCGGGCAATGACCGGCTGTCGCCCTTCCGATTCAATCCCCTGGAACTGCTGCCGGGAATCGAACCTGATGAGCACATCGAAAATGTGTTGTGCTGCTTCCAGGCGGCGATGCCGATGTCGGGCCCCCTCCCAGCCCTCTTGCGGGAGGCATTGGAGGAGCTCTATGAAGACTACCCGGACCGCGAACGGCCGCCCGTGATCAGGGATCTAGTCGCGACGGCAGAGGCGATTCTGACAAGTGACAGGTATTCGGCAGACACCCGCTCGGACATCCGAGCTGCTTTGTCCGTTCGCGTGGGGGTCCTGAGTCGCGGCTTGATCGGGAGAGTATTCCAGTGCCGTCACAGTGTCCCAAGTATTGGGCACCTGATGACGGTACCGTCCATCATCGAGGCGGCCATCCTCCCGCCGGAACAGGCCTGCCTGCTCGGGCTCTTCATATTCAACGGCATTCGGGAGTACCTCCGAACAGTTACGCGGGGTGTGCAATGAAGTGTCTATTTGTGCTATTCATTGAGGAGGCCCATAACATCATCGGGCTTTCCGGCGAGGCTCAACCATCGGAGGAAAACGCCGATCCCAAGGCGTACGCGACTGAATTCATCTGCCGTATGATGGCCGAGTGCGGAGGGTATGGTGTCCCAATCGTCATCGTCGATCAGCTGCCCTCGGCAGTGGCCGCGGCGGTCATCAAGCATGCCGGTTCGCTGTTTGTGCTCCGCACATCCCACCGGGAGGACCGAGAGATTGTCGGCAGTGCCATGCTGGCCAGCGAGACAGATATTGAGGATATGGGGAGACTGCAAACGGGCGAGGGGTATCTCTTCAGGGAGGGCTACCATTCGCCCCAAAGGATACGAGCGGTGAACATCCACAAGCTGGTGAATTTCAAGAAGACGGTCGGGGACCAGCAGTTACGAATGATCATTCACACAGAGGATTGGTTTCGTCAGATGACGCGGCAACGGGTCGCCACAGAACTGTCGCAACTCGGAGAATACACGGATGATTTCGAGAAGCAGAGGACTGCGATGGTCAACAGGGTCAAGGGGATCGTGGCCCATCGAAAACGCCTGCTAACGCGAGAGTCCGGCGAACGCAACCAACGGCAGTTAACGGCCCTTCGGGCCCAGGCCAAGTCTGTGAGACAACAACTCCATCAGTCCTTCAGGCGATTCCGGCAGCGAATATACCGCCGGTACATGCCCGTCGATGAAAGCCTGGACTCGGCGGCCCGAACTCTCCGAGACACATTGGCGCACCGGTTCGACGCGGTGATTCGGCCTGATGTCGAGCAACTATTGGCATTTATGGATGATCTGATCACCAAATTCATGGACCCAGGAAGCAAGGAGATTGGACATGCGAAAGCGCAGTGACACACCTACCCGAAGCGAGGTCACCGACACCATCGGAGAACAGCAAGACCAGATGTCGGAGGGGACGGAACAACTGAATCTGACCGCAGAGGATATGGACACCGTCAGCGATACGTTCTCCGTCCTCGATTTCGAGGGCAGCTCCGAAGGTGTCGAGGCCGCGAAGGATTCCATGGAACAGGCTCAGGACGTCACGGCTGAGGTTTTCGATCACGAAAGCGAGGAATTAGATGAAATCTGCGGCGAGGCGGAAGAATACCAGCAGGATCTGCAGGAACGTTCCGATTCCTCCCAGGCGGATCTTGGCAAGGTCAGCGATGCGAGCGGCCGCATCCAGACCAAGGAGGCGCAGGAGGAACTAGGCAAGGCGGAAGAGGCCTTGATGGAGGACATGGAGTTCCTGGATGGGCAAATCGAGCGGGCTAGAACGGCAGCCGAAGACACGAAGCAGACCCAGGAACAATTGAAGGGCCGGGTACAGGGTCGAAGGAGGTGACGGCATGCGCACAGATTGTGGTCCATGCGACGAGATCTTCAAGGACGGTTGGACTTTTGGGGCCGGGGGCTGCCCGCGCGGGACGCAGCTGAGGCAAGAACTCACCGCCTTCGTACAGTTGGTGACGCAGCTTGAAGCCAGCATGAATCGTCTGCCTCTCGTCGATGAAACCGGTCATTCAGAATGCCATTTCGCGGAAGACCTCTATGCAGAGAAGGAGCGACTTGAGCGGGAAGTCTTGGCTGGCGTGACGCGATTTTCAGGGTACCACCTGACCTTGGAGAAATGGATTGAGCGCTGCAAGAAGAATGTCGAAAAGATCGACGAAGATTCCCAGAGACTGCATCATTCAGAGCCTCAGCGCTGTTACTCGGACGCAGCCAACGAGTTGCGGGGTGAGTATCGTCTGGCCGTCCAGGACAAAGACGCCGTATATGTTGCCCTCGAGAAGGCGAAGGCTGTGCTCCAAGTCTCGAGTACGCGCAAGTTCCCGGGCCGCGAGCCGCGAAAGAGAACGTTTGTTCCCGTCAGTCCATCGCAGCCGTCAGCAACGTTCCAGCCAAGAAGTCCCGCCGGTGGTCTGGGAGGAGAAGTCGAGGGCCTGTTTTCCGTGGGGCCGATCGACGACCCAAGAGCCGAGCGTGACATAAGGGAATCCTGACATGTCCCGACAATGGAAGACCTACGTTCTTCTCGGCCTCGGAGGCGAGAGCCCCGGTCTGGCGGCATACGACGTCGAATCGGACGGCACCGAGAGCATACTCTCCCTGCCGCCGGGCCACAGCGTATATGCTGTGGGCATCTCCCCTGATGGTGGGCGTGTAGTGGCGGGCACGAAGGCTGGCTATCTGCACCTGCCGGCGGACTCGCCGTCAATTGACGAACCCCATGCAGATCGGATGGGGTCGCTGCTACAGGGGGCCGCTGTTCTGTCCGTGTGTTTCGTGGACGACATGCACTTGGCTGCCAGTGACATCGCAGGGCGCTGTCTTCTCTGGAATCTCTCGGACCTCGCACGCCCCGTCTCCTTGCCCGTACCCAGGGGGGGGATTGTCCACGGGCTGTTTCGGCTGGATGGCCGGTCTCTTGCCGGCTTGAGCACCCTCGGGCGCATAATCCTCTGGGATTGGTCAAGGGAAACGGTCGCACAGGAGATTGAGGCACCGCACACACCTCCGATTCTCGCGCTGGTCAGGCCAGTCTACTGGTCCGCCGCAAATTGCTGGGCCTGGCCGGCACGGGGCGGGGCACTGACGCTGTTTGAATGGCCCGACGCACGGTGCCGACGCCTCAAGGGACACGACGGGGATTTCTACGGCATGAGCGTTGCAGGGCGCGACCTGCTGACGGTGGGCCGGACAGACGGCTGCCTGCGACGATGGACCCCTTCTTCAAAAGGACCGGCGGAGTCTCTGACCGTCCCCCGCGGGCTCATATCCTCGGCCACATGGCAAAATGGTGAACGCAGACTGGTCCTTGTGGATGAGGCTGGCAGCGCGGGCGTCTATTCGCACCACGGAGACACAATCCAGCGAATCCGTTGGCTGCCTGGGTCAAGCTTCCGTCTGGCCGTGGGCCCGGACCCAGTCGCCCTTTCCTCACATACACGTCACAGGGTGGAAGGCGTGGCCAGAACGCTGGTAGCGGATATCCGGGAGCAATATGCCAAGGGTCATCTGGAAGATGTCGATCGTCTGCACGGTGAGCTCCGACGTATTGGCTACGGTCATATCGGGTGGGCGTTGCAGGCCGAGGAGGCGAGACGGCGGGACGATATGGCCGGGGAACTGCGAGCGTATGCCGGTCTCCTGTCGCTGGTTCCTGGCGACGGCGCCGGCCTGGCCGACTCGCTGGCGCGGTACGCCCGATTGCTGGAACGCATCTGGCAGATTAAGGAGGCATACGCAGTCTGGCAGCGACTCCACGAAATCCGTTCGCGAGAAGCGGAGTCAGCCGAGGCCCTGGCACGTCTCGGCAGCTACATCGAGACCGTGGAGTCGCACGAGTGCGTCGTTGCGTGCACAGATCCCCTTTCGGTGCTCGTCGAAAGCGCAATGGTGTTACACAGACCATTTATGGGTCGCTACGTGCTGAGAACAGCCGGCCCTTCCGTCCGGTGTCATGGCGTCATTTCCTTGACGGATGTACTTGAACGGTATCAGCAGGTCAGAGGGACCGCGTACGAAGATGCTCTGCCGGTCGCCGAAGCAAAACAGTTTGTGTGGCTCTCCGAATCGACCATGGAGCATATCGAGGCCGTGGTTCTGCCCCTGGAGGCCTCTTGGCAGGTTGCCCGCCCCGAGTATTGCCTCAGGATATGGAGGACGGAGAGCCACACTATCTTCTCACCGAAAATCATCGTCTGGGCCGACGACCAGGCCTCAGGGATGACCGCAATCGAACACAACCAGCAGATCTCCTCGTTGCTGCGTTATATTCAGGAAAGTGAATCCTACCGAGCGGTGGCGCGGGCAATCCACGAATGCTTCAAAGAGGTGATTGCCCGGCTCCTGACGAGACAGTTGGCCATGAAAGTCTACGAACGAGGGAATAAGTATGCCTGAAGCGGATTTCTATCTGTCCGAAACACCCGCAGGGGATATGTTCAAAGTGACACTGACGCCGCGTGAAGTGCTGAATGACCGGTTCAGAATCGAGAAGCTGCTTGGCGAAGGTCGGCTGAGCGGGGTGTATCTCGCGTATGACACCGTCCGTTCGGAACGGGTGGCCCTTAAAGTGGTTGGCTTGGCAAGACAAAGTGCCGTAAAACCCTTGAGGGAGGAGATCCGACGGCACTCAAGCATCACGGACTACAGCCACGTTGTTCACGTCTATGAGCTCCATCTTGTCCCATATGGCGGAGCTTCTCTTGCATGCCTTTCCATGGAGTACGTAGACGGCGGCTCTCTGAGGGACTGGCTCCGGCAGAACAAGGGCAACGTCAATCTCAGACGATCTAAGGGTCTAGAGCACTTCAAAGAGGGCTGCGCCGGTGTGAGCGAGTTGCATGCCGCCGGTATCGTTCATGGCGATCTCAAACCCGAGAATTTCCTACTGACAGGGGATGTTGTTAAGGTAGCTGATCTTAGTCTCTCACGAAGCTTCCACGGCCATGCATCCGAGCGGGATCCTGAGCCCCGATCTCCCGTAGGCACGCCAGGCTATACAAGCCCCGAACAGATTATGGCACAGCGCTACCAGGGAGTGGATGTTCGCGCGGACATCTATGCGCTGGGCGTTATGCTGTTTGAGATCCTCGACTCTGAGGGCCGTCTGCCGTTCACAGGGTCCACCCAGCAGATCTATCGGGGCCATCTTAAGGAGTTTCCTCCCTCTCTTGATGACGTCGGCCCCCGAGAGATGCGTGTCATTCACCGCTGTCTCCAGAAGAATCCCGCCGACAGATACGAAAGCGTGGGCGCGCTGCTCAGGGATCTGGACAACGACCCTGAAGCGGAACTTGCCGTCGCGTCGGACGACCGGGAAAGGCTCGCCCTACAGCGGGATGTGGACGAGTTATGGACACAGGCACGCCACGCCTTCACCTGCAACGATCTTGACGGGGCCGCCGCCGCGTGTCATGCGCTGCACGAGGTCGTTGCGGACCATCCCGACGCGAAGGCCATGCTGGAGGAGATCCAGAAACGATGCACAACGGCCCAACAAGCGTATGAGCTGATCGAGAGAGGGATCGGCTACCAGTCGTTTGACTACTTGAACACCCTGCTCCTGGAAGCCGTCAGGACATACCCGGATCACCCGCGTGGTCGCCTGGTGCGAGTGCAACTTGGGACCGCGGCCAAGCAATTCCTGAAGATGATGAGCGAGGCCGCCCAGGCAATTTCTCAGAAACAGTACGAGTCTGCATTGGGAGGTCTCGACCGGGCCCGGCAACTTGCCCCTGGCGAGCCAGCGGTGACAAGATTGATGAACTTAGCTATCGAAGCCAAGCAGGAGGTTGAAATTACCCGGGGCAAGATCGATGCGGCCCTGGAGCAGGGAAACCGGCACAAGGCGCTGGCACTGGCCCGAGCCCTGGATCGGTATACCGAACGGATACGGCAACTGATGGAGCAGTCTCGTCCGCAGAGGAGTAGTCATGGCACCGCCGGGGATTTCACGTTTATCTGAAGACACTGGCCTGCGATGTGTTGGCCACTATGGTGTCCCTCTCGTTCAGCTCGCTCGAGCAATCGCCGAACGCGGGGACCGAGAAGCCCTTCGTGAGCTCCACGAGCGTCGGCCGGTCTTTACAGACCGGAAGGGTAATCCGGTTCTTATGGCCGAGTTCCTTCTCGAACTGAAGGACTCGGACCTGACCTTCCGGTGGTGCGGCCGCGATCCCGTCGTCGTCGACCAAGCCTATGACCTGACGCTCGCGAAGTTTTATGACCTTCCCTCCAACTCGCGCCGGAGTCGGTCGGCAGACCCATCGAACGGTCCCAATTGCCTGTACTATTACAAGGCCTTCCACGATTACATCGTCAAGGAGTTCAAAAAACGGCCACCTGCGGGGCCCATCGACGCAGAGGTCAGGGCGGCGCACGCCTTCCAGAAGATGGTCACACGACACTTCTATCTCTCCTGTCTCGAGTGCCGGCGCCGGGCGGCAAGGCTCGTTCGGCGATACACGTGGAAGGTCAATGGGGATCAGCTCGTTCTGTGGCTGCCCGTCGAGATGACTGGCAGCCGTTGCCGCAGATGGCTGCTGGAGAACGTCCCAGACCCGGACCCTGCGCAGCCGGGCGAGCGGGATCGGGTCCAGGCGATCGTCGATCGGCGGCTGACCCGGCGGAGGATTCTCTCGTTGGACCAGTTGGGAGAGGAGGATGTATGCACGCGTGCCAGGGCGGCGACAGAACCAATGACGTTGGCCGAGGAGATTTCCTCCACCGGCCTGGCCGACATCGTAGCCGAAGAAAAGGCGGAGAACATTGACGACCAGCGGCCGGCCATTCGCGGTCTGGGCAAACTCAGGCTCAAGGAGTTGATCCATACAGTCTTCGCATCGCTGGCCAATGACCGTTACCACGCTGAGCGTATTGCCGCTGAATTTGACCTGAGCAAGGCGTCGTTCTCGAGATTTTCCGGCTGCCGGTGGCATCGCGGTAGCCATGATTCAACGGGGGCCACCCGTATTCCGGACCTGTGGCGCAATACGGCTCACGTTCTGGCCAGTCATGAGGACTTCGTGGCGGTGGCTCGTGACGCTGGTGTCTGGGACCGGGTGCGTCAAGTTATCCTTGCCGTCGATAGTGAAAAAGGAGCGGCAAAATGAATCTCGACTTGTACTTCGTGCCGATCCTGGCCCGGGCGCTGAGAGGAGCCGATCGGGGTGAGTCCCTGGAGAAGGCCTTTGGGGCAATCGAGAGGTTGGGGCAGGAACCGGGTTACGAAGAAGGCTACGGTAACTTCTGCCGGTTCATGGCAGAGATCTGGGCACACCGGCAATTGCTGGACGAGCACGACAGGCGGATGGCGGGGTTGGAACTGGCCACCGGTGCGCCCATCGAGGCAGAAGAACGGGAATCCCTGCTCTCGAAGCTGGCGGAGGCAGCTCCCTGGCTCATGGACGAATACGAGGCCCTGTGCCAAGCGTGCAAGCCTCGGTCGCGTGCCCTCACTCTGCAGCTTCTTCGAGACGGACGCCAGATCGCCGAGTTGACCTTCGAACCGGCGCGGGGTCGTCGGCTCGTGGACGACATCTGTCCCGGCCACCACGCCCTAAGGCTGGATACGGGCCTGGTGCTCTGGGAAGGGACGCTCGCCACCGTCGATCTGGTCTGGACGGAGGCATTTAAGGGAGAGGGGCTTGCTCTGGCAGCAGAAGCTGGGCAGGTCCACCGCCGGCCGAGCCGGGAGGAGAGAATCCCCGACACGAAATTGGTCCTTCGCATCTTCCCGGGAATTGAAAGCGGCTCGATAGGAATTGAACTGACCCCCTGAGGTGACTGAAGTGAACGCCGCGGCAAAGACAATCGGTCGGGCCGGACTTGCCTTGGTATTCGGCGGGGAAGACAACCGCAAGGGCATCCTGTCTACAGTTACGGCCCGCGCAAGGGCCGACTGCAAGGGTCGCCCTCTTGTGTTCAGGGGCCCTGTCAGGTTCGCCGAATCGGCCGCCAGCCATATTACGTGTGTCATTCTGCCGATCGTGGACCGTATTCTCGAGGGGCTCGCGGCGACGCCCAAGACCTTCGAGATCTCGGTGGCCAACGTCGGCGCCGCCGCGTGCCACGATCTCGGCGTCGAGGTCTCCGGCCTGTCCGGCGACCTGCCCGTAATGCTGGCGATGCTCTCGGCCGCTTTGCAGATGCCGATTCGGAACGATTTCGTTGCGACCGGCCACATCGCCTCGGCACAGGGCGATATCGTCGCCGTCAAAGGAGTCCCGGCCAAGCTCGAGGCCGCAATCACGGACAGATCGATCCGGCAGTTTCTCT
>CBFDDG010000180.1:0-8866 GCA_965603505.1 uncultured Phycisphaerae bacterium
TTCCGATGGTCAGATAAGACCGATATCGCATTGCTGAGCATCGTTGAGTCTACAGCAGCATATCGAGTCGCCCCTGTGTGACACCGGCTGGCGGGTCGATGCTTGAGACCTCCTCGGATTCGGATGAGTGGCTGACATCGTCTTGCGACCAGCTTGCTCGCGGCGACACAGGGGAGTGAGCGCGTTGCTGGCCCGAACCATGCTGCTGGAACCCGGCATCCTGCTGCCACTGTCCTTTACTGAAGTCCCGCTCAGACTGATCGGACATCACCACCTCGAACCTCCGGACCTGGACCCCTGCATCCTGGAGCCCCCGAAGCACCTGGGGCAGGGCCTGCTCAATCTCATGACGTGTATCACTCCGGCCGACCTCCAGGATGCCGGTAACCTGCCGGCCCTGCTCCTGGAATCGCACGAGGACGGTCCCGAGCTCCGGAGGATGCAGCCGGACCAGGACTTGCCTGTCGCCCCGCGACAAGGAAGCATGGACGGAATCGAGTATCTGCCCACCGATATGCTGGACAGGAGTCCTGCTTGCAGGATTATCCGGGATCGGGGTGTGAGTCGGGGTCGAGATGCGCTGTGATACAGGCATGGACTCACCATGCGACGACACGGAGAACTCGGCCCGCATCTGGAGCCCAGGGTTCGGCTCGATCGAACGAATCTCTTTGCCCGCCGCCGGAACAGCTTCTGCTCGCAGAGTCCGGATGGAGGGATTGCCACCACTTGCCGGAGCTGCAACGGGATGCTTCTCAGGCAGCAGTGCGCCTGGCTTCCGCTCGGGCACCTGTGCCGCCGTCACTGTCGGGCTTTGTCGCTGAGACGGAGCTTCCGGGACCGCCTGATCCAACTTGGGCTCGATACCAGGCTTGGGCTCGGTACCGGGTGACTGCTCAATCGGGGCAGCCTTGATGGCTACCGGCGGCCCGATGTTATCGGGCGGCAAGCCGACACGACCGGCTTGCGGATGCCGGAGGCTGTCCGCCCCTTTGATGATCGTGCCCCCCTGGCTCGTTCGCTCCGGACCTCGCGGCGCAGCCTGTCCGGTCGGGGCCGGGCCATCACTGGTTTGCTTTGAAGGCTTTGATGGCGCTTTCCCGTCGATATCGGTCGGAACGGGCTCCGGCACACGAGCCTCCGCCTTCCCCCGGGGGGCAAAATCCGCCACAACAGTCGTCCCATCGACCGCCCTGTCCTTAGGTTCTTGTTTGGCAAGGGTTTGCGGCTCAGCCGGTCGCGGGGGGTGCTCAAGCACTTCGTGAACCGGCCGATGGAGCGACTGAACATGGGATACGGAGGATTTGCCGGCAATGACTTTGTCCGTGGCAGGCTCGCCGAGTACCGCCTTGGGAAGTGCCACCGCACTCGGATCCGCCTTTGATTCCTCGCCGGCCACCTGTGTCTGCGCGAGCATCTCGACAGCTCCCTGCGGCTGGCCAATCGCGACGCCCTGCTCCTCTGCTATTGCTGCCTTCTTCTTCTCCTTCGCCGGTGCGTTGGGCTGTCCTGCCGTATGCATGACGGTCTGTTTATCTGTAGATCGGCCGTCGTCGGGAGTCGCGGCAGGCTTGATTTTATCAGACCCTACCTCCTCTCGCAGTTTGACCAAAGCGGGCGTATCGGCAAACCGCCCCTGCGGCTTCCCTGGTGCCCGTTCCGTTGCTCCTGCACCGGAGACGGCACCACCGCACGGCAGAACTTTGCAGGCGTTCATTGCTGTAGTCATACGTCATATACCCTTATACACATCACTTTATAGCAACCGGCGTACCAGCAGGGAGTCGCAGCGCCGAAGGAAAAGCTAACCTCTTACCCACAAAGAACTTAAGCCCACACCGAAGAAATGTACAAGTCCGGCCGTGCCGATCGCGAACGCAACCTCCGGAGGAATGCTCCCTGCGGGGGAAGAATCTTCCGCGCGTGTCCCTTCCGACTGCGACCGCCGGGGCATGTCAAATAACCCGACCGCCTGTATAGAAACCTGACACCCCCTGCCCGGCCGAAAACGCGGAGCGGTCGCCTTCGGAGCCTTCCAAGGCCCGGACGAGGCCGTACCCTTGCCCAAATAGCCATGAGACGACCTTTGGCACGCTTATTGCTACTCTTACGCCGGAACAGACATCGTGTGTACAGACGCAAGGGAATGCGACATGGCACAGCCAGTCGATATCGTCGGTTTGCTGGAGGCGGGCATCAAGGCGGAAAGCCTGCGCCAGAAAACCATCGCCGGCAACGTGGCCAACCTCGAGACGCCGGGCTACCGGCGGCTGGACGTCAGGTTTGAGGAACTGCTGGCCAAGGCCATGGACTCGTCGGACCCCGTGGACCCCCGCGACATCGAGCCGGAGATCTACAGGCCGGGAAACACACCCGTCAAGGCCAACGGCAATGACGTCAGTATGGAGGCGGAAGTCGGCGAGATGGTCAAGAACTCGCTTCGCCACACGGCCTACGTCAGGCTCCTGCGAAAGAAGCTCTCGCAGATCGAGATGGCGATGGGTATCCGGGGTTAATCACCGCAAATAATGACAAGGCCGCTGGAGCACAGCGGAAGACTGACAGAAAGGATTCGGCAAGATGACAGTCGACAAGGTATTTGGCCCGGTTGACATCGCCGTCTCGGGAATGCGCGCACAGGGCAGGCACATGGAGGCGATCTCCTCCAATATCGCCAACGCGCGCACGGCGGACACCGGCGAGGGCGAGCCGTATCGCCGCCTTGAAGCCGTGTTTCGAACCGAAGAGAAGGGCGTGAGCGGCGTGATCGTGGACGACGTTGTGGAGGATATGAGCCCGTTGCAGCGAATCTACGATCCCGGCAATCCGAAGGCTGACGCATCCGGCTACCTCACCATGCCAAACGTTCATCTGCCGATGGAGATGATGAACCTGACGGCCGCCAGCCGGGCGTATCAGGCGAATGCGGCCATCCTCAAACGCTACCAGAAGATGGTGGAGACCACACTCGAGTTACTCCGGTAATTGAAGGACCTCGCGATGATCCATGTCGATCCGAATGTGAATTCCATGTTGCCGAATGTGAACCCCCAGACGCCGCAGGCCGAGAACGCCGGTGCGGCCAAATCGGGCTTCCACAACGCCGTTGAGACTCTCGGCAAGTACGTCTCAAAGGTGGATGACCTGCAGCAGGCGTCGGATGCCTCCATCCAGGACCTGCTGACGGGCAAGAACAACGATATCACGGCAGTCGTCTCCGCTGTGGCAAAGGCCGATGTCAGCTTCAAGGTCCTGGTCGGCGTCAGGAACCAGCTTATCGAGGCCTACAAGCAGACGATGAATATGCCGCTGTAGAATTCTAACTTGCGGATTCCGGGTGCCAATGGTGACGCCAAGCGCAATCCGAAACCCGCAATCCTGTGAGGGTCAATGGACTTCCTGCAGAAATTAGGCCTGATCTGGCACAAAGTCAGCCTGATCCAACGGGCCCTTCTGGTGGCCGTGGTCCTGGCTTCTGCGCTGATTGGCTCGCTCCTGATCCACTGGGCCCGCAGCCCGGATATGAGGATGCTGTACCAGGACCTGCAGCCCGCCGAGGCCTCCCGAATCACCGAGAAGATTAGCGAGAAAGCAATTCCCTACGAACTGCGGGACGGCGGCACCACCATTTATGCCCCCAGGCAACACATCTATCAGCTCAGGCTGGACCTCGCGAAAGAGGGACTGCCTGTAGGAGGGCAGAGTGGATACAAGTTGTTCGATGACGAAAAGATCGGCGTCAGCCCGTTTGTGCAGAACGTCAATCTCAAGCGGGCCCTGCAGGACGAGCTGGCCAAGAGCATTCAGATGATCGACGGGGTCGAGCATGCGAGGGTGCACATTGTCAATCCGGAGCAGAAGCTCCTCGCCTCCGAGGAGGAACAGACGACCGCGTCGGTAATCCTGAGACTTCGGCCCGGTTATCGGCTCAGCGCCACCAATATTGCCGCTATCACTCACCTGGTTTCCGGCAGTATCAAAGGGCTCAGGGCCGAGACTGTCAGCATCATCGACAGCGAGGGTCGGCTGCTTTCGGGCGAAGCCGACTCGACCCTGGCCACCGGCGCCGGTACGGTCCACGACTACAAGCAGCGTGTCGAGCAGGGTCTCGCCCGCAAGGCTGAAGAGATGTTGACCACCGTCCTGGGTCCGGGCCGCGCGACGGTCCGCGTCAGCGCCGTGATCGACATGAACAGCATCAGCACGATCACGGAGACCTATGACCCCACGGCCAAGGTCTCGACGAAAGAGGAAGTCACAAACAACTCGGAGACCGGGGCCGGTGGATCGGGACAGCAGACCGCCGCAGGCACCACCAAGAAAGACGAGACGGTCATCACGGAGTACCAGGTCGGCAAGACTGTCACACAGGAGGTAGTCCTGCCCGGAGAAATCAAGACCCTGTCGGTTGCGGCCTTTGTCGATCTCTATGCCGACGCCAATGAGCCGGCTTCCGGTGAACAGGCGCCCATGATTATGGATGTCCTGGAGGTAGAGGAGGTCATCCGAATGGCGCTCGGCCTGAAGGAGACGGACTCTCTCAAAGTCGTCAATGCCAGATTCCACCGGTCCGCCGAGCCTCTCATCGAGGAGGAACCGGCCAACTGGCCCCGCTACTTCGCTCTGGCCCGCCATCTCTCTTTGGGCATCATGGCGCTTTGTGCGGTGGCCGTGTTGCGGATCTTCAGTCGGGCGAGGAGCAAGGCCATGGCCGAAGCGCGCGCGCAGTTACCCGCGGGTACGAGTCCGGGCGGCCTGCTGCCCTCCGGCGAGCCTTCGGCCGAACCGCTGTACTTGCGCCGCCAGATTACTCACGCCCTGAAGAACAACCCGGAACAGGTAAGAGAGATGTTCCTCAATTGGATTCAAGAGAAGGAGTAGACCACTCGTGCCGTTGACGGGGAAACAGAAAGCAGCGCTGCTTCTGGCCAGCCTGGATGTGACCACCGCGGCGGAACTGCTCAAGGGTGTGGATGCCCGAATGGTGCAGGACCTGGCCGTGGAGCTGAGCTATCTCGATGCCGCAGGCCATCGAAACGCCAAGCAAACGGCGGACATAGCGAGGCAGTTCTGCAAATCGTTGCAGGAGGAATCCTCCTTCCATTTCAAGAGCTTCCTGAAAGAAATGCTCCGGAACACGGTGGGTGAGGAGCAGTCCAAGCGAATCCGGCAGGAGATTCAGGACCTCCTGCAGAAGCGGGACCCGTTCATCACTATTCGGTCGGCGGACGCGCAGACCCTGGCTGCCGTGTTGGAGACGGAGCACCCCCAGGCGGTCGCGATCGTTCTGTCCGAGCTGCCGCCCAGAAAAAGCTCGGAAGTCCTTGGGCTGCTCGGAGAGGGCGTTCGAGTGAGCGCCATCAGCAGGATGACCGGTATCGGCAGTGTCACACTGGAAGCCAAGGCGAGAATTGCGCAGATGGTTCGCCAGCGCATTGAGAGTATGGCCTCCACCCGTCAAAGCGGTGCCGCGATTCAAACGCACCCGGAGCAGTCCTTGCGAAAAGTCGCCGTGATTGTAAGGAACCTCGACAAGGAAATCCGCGACGGTGTGCTGGATGCCATTCAGCAGAAGGACAAGGAGGCGGGTGAAAAGGTCACGAATCTGATGATTCTCTGGGAAGACATTCCACAGGTGGGCGACCGCTCGCTACAGCAGGCGCTCCGCGGCATCGAAGAGCGGCAGTTGGCCCTGGCCCTTCATGAGGCCCCTGAGGAGATGGCTCGTAAAATCAAGTCGAACATCTCTGAGCGCGCCGCCGCCATGGTGGACGAGGAGGCGTCCCTCATGTCGTCACCCAAGAAAGAGGATGTGCACCAGGCCAGAGAGAAAATCATCGGAGCGCTTCGGGACTTGAATCAGAAAGGAGAGTTGAGCTTCGAGGAAGAATGAGCCCATGCCGGAGATGTTGACGATCAATCTGGCCCAGCCGATTGCAGCGGTACGCATCATTCGTGCCGCCGATGCAGGGGTCAACGACTGCCGAGCGCCGCAGAGCGTTCAAGAACGGCCGGGCGCGGCCGGGGCGGCGATACAGGCCGACCAGCATTCTCCGGCAGAAGAACGCGAGCAGCAACAGACCGAACTCGCCAGGCTCTGCCAAACGGTCGGCAGCATTGCAGACGGCCTCCGCAAGCTTCACGAAGGACTGTTGGCGGACAATCACACGGAAATCGCGGGCCTGGCGATCGAGATCGCCAGGAAGATATTGATGCACAAAGTCGCCAAGGGTGAGTATGACATTCAGGCCATCGTGACCGAGGCGTTGAAGCGTGCGCCCACACGTCAGAACATCGTCATTCGGCTGAATCCTGAGGACCTGCCCGGCTGCCGGAAGCTTCAGGAGGAAGGCCCGGAAAACCCGTTTACCGAACTGGAGCTCACCGCCGACTGGAGTATTGGCCGGGGCGAGTGTCTCATCGAGACCCCCAAGGGCATCGTGAAATCGTTCATCGAGGAGCACCTCGAACGCATCGGCGAGGCGCTTCAGAAGGTGGAATAGGTCGTGACAGACATGGAAAGCTGCTTGATCGATTTTGACAAGTACTATTCGGCGCTGGAGACGGTGGATCTGATGAGCTGCCAGGGCTACGTGGTGCGGGTTTCCGGCTCCACCGTGGAATCGGCTGGTCCGGTGATCGGGCTGGGTGAGTTCTGCGGCATTCACATCCGTGACGGCCGGCGTGTCCTCGCCGAAGTCGTGGGCTTCAAGAACGATCGTCTGATCCTCCTGCCGCTGCAACACATCGAGGGGATCTCACCGGGCGACGCGGTAACCGCCCGGACGACGCCACGACATATCATGCTCGGAGAAGAAGTCCTCGGCCGCGTGCTGAACGGCCTGGGCGAGCCCATCGACGGCAAGGGCCCGCTCTTCGGAGGCGAAAAATGCCCTCTCGACGTGAGCGGCCCTCCGCCCTTGAGCCGCGAGAGGATCACACAGCCCCTGGCGCTGGGCATCCGCTCCATTGACGGCGTGTTGACGTGCGGGAGAGGTCAGCGCGTAGGGATCTTTGCCGGCAGCGGGGTCGGCAAGAGCGTGCTGCTCGGCGATATCGCCGTGTCCAGTGACGCCGCGGTCAACGTCGTTGCCCTGATTGGCGAGCGAGGTCGAGAGGTCCGTGAGTTTCTGGAAGAGAATCTCGGTCCCGAGGGTTTGGCCCGCAGCGTCGTGGTGGTCGCGACCTCCGACGCGCCTCCCATCCAGCGAGTCAAGGCCGCCTTCGTGGCGGTCACGATCGCCGAGTACTTCAGGGACAAAGCAAAGAACGTCCTGTTCATGATGGATTCGCTGACCCGTTTTGCGCAGGCCCAGCGGGAAATCGGTCTGGCCGCCGGTGAACCGCCCACGACGAAGGGCTACTGTCCCAGCGTCTTCTCCCTGATGCCTCGTCTCATCGAGCGGCTTGGCTGCTCGCAGAGCGGCAGTATCACGGGCATTCTGACCGTGCTCGTCGAGAACGATGATATGACGGACCCGGTGGCCGACAGCGCGAGAAGTCTCCTGGATGGACACATCGCCCTGTCGCGCAAGCTGGCCGATCGAAGTCACTACCCGGCAGTGGACATCCTGCAGAGCATCAGCCGACTCATGCCTGTTGTGGTCGGCGGGCAGCATCGTACCGCGGCCCAGAAGCTTCGAGAGATTTATGCAACCTACGTCGACGCGGAAGACCTGATCAACATCGGGGCCTTCTCACCCGGCAGCAACCGCCGGATCGACGGGGCCGTCAGTCTCATCGACAGGATCAATCAGTTTCTGATTCAGCCGGTTCGTGAGAAAACCCCATTTGAAGAGACCGTCAAGCGGCTGACTGCAATCACACAAGCTTGGGATAAATTGTTGAACATCAGAAATTGAAACCGACGGAAAAATGAAACGATTCGTATGGCGTCTGCAGAAGGTGCTGGACGTCAAGACAAAAGAAGAGCAGCTCAAACGAACCGAGTTATTCCGGCTCACCGAGCACTTGGCCACCAAGCGAAGCGAGCTGCTCATACGCCAGAGAATCTTGCAGGACCTTATGGCTGACATCGCGAAGGATACATCGCCGGAGCGCCTGAGGGCACAGGAACTCTTCCTTCGACAGGCCCAAACCGACGATGCCCAAATCCGTCTCCTGCGGGAGGAGATTGCCGATCTGGAGACCCGACAGCGGGAGAAAACGGCGGAGGTCCTGGCCGCCAAGCGTTTCAAGGAGGGCCTGGAGAAACTCCGGGCACAGGCGAGAGAGCAGTTCATCAAAGAGCAGGAGAAACTCGAGCAGAAGGAGCTGGAGGACAGGGCGACCGTCGCGTTTGTCCGAAAGGAGAGCACGGTCGAATGGAATGAAGCGCAGAAACGCGAACCGATATCCAGCGGGATTGTTGAGGAGCAGAACCGGTGAACAAGAGACGTATCATCATCGCCGCGGCCGCGGGATTGGTCAGCTTCACCGGTGCGTTCGCCACCGGGTGGCTCACGAAACCAACGGCTGCGATGGGCTCAAGCGCATCCGCTCAGACGGGGGATGCCAACCAGGCGCAGTCACTCGACCCAATGCCATCCGGGCTCTTCGCGTCTGCGCTAACGCCTGCCAGCGACGGCACGACGCCGCGCATGCTGACCGAACAGCAGCTCAAGGAGCTGATCTACGAGGTCCGCGAGAAGATCCAGGACTACAACCGCAAACTCCACGACCTTGAGAAGGAGAAAGAGCGTCTGCAGATGGCTCAACAGACCCTGAAGAAGGATATCGATGCGCTCGGCGATCTGCGTGTGGAATTGGCCACCAGCGTCGCGGATCTGAAGAACGAACGAGAGGCGCTGCGCAAGACACAGGTCGAGATCGAACAGGTGGAGAAGACGAATCTGGTGGCCATTGC
>CBFDDG010000181.1:0-8823 GCA_965603505.1 uncultured Phycisphaerae bacterium
GCTCCTGCGTCAGGTCCGGCCGGTGCAGGGACGCAAAGGGCGGAGAATCCCGCAGATTGCTGCCGACCGTGCACAGAATGGTCTGAGCGCCAGCCTCGCTCGCGATCCGGCAGATTGATTCAAGGTTGCGGCGGAAGTGACGATACGTCGTCTCCAGCCGCGGATCGTCCGCACGGACCTCCTGGCCGAGAAACATCTCCATGCCGCGCCAGTATTGAGGCCCCTGCTTGCGCAGCCCACGACCGCCGAAGAGGCCGGAGAAAAGTTGGCCGGTCTTCGTGGCGCGAAGGTCAATCCCGAGGCGGATCAGATGCAGGTTCGACAGGGCCGGGGTCAGGACCGTCCCCGGGCCATAGGGACCGACCACCTCATTGTTGCCCAGGTACACAACGAACAAATCGGGGTCGTACCGGGCACAATCCTCGGCGATCTCCGGGACCACGTGGGAGTTGATCGCCGCCATCGCCGCCGTGATGACCTCGAAATCGACGTCACCGAACCGCTTCTCCAACATGGTTTCGAGGATGCGGCCGAAGCGAAACGCGTTGTTCGGCGTGCCCTGGGCGGCCGAAGCCCCCAGCACGAAAATCCGATACGTGCCGGCCGGCTTCCGGGCCGGAAAGACAAACGGCTCAAACTCCCGCGCCAAGCTGGGCGGGAAGAAACGCCATGCGAATTTGATGTTGTCGCCGCGATATGGGTCGCCGTTGCCCCCGCATTTCACGAACGCGCCCGGATTGTAGCCATAGCCGACGGCCCGAAGGCCAAGCTCCAGCAGGCCCACAAAGAGGGCCGGCGCCAGGAGAAGGGCCGCCACGCGAAACAGCCAGATCCGCCGGCCGGTGGGTGCCGGCGCACGCGATTTCTGCGGCGTTGGTTTCTGAGATCGCACCCCCCGTTTCCCGGCAGCCCCCCGCCTTCTGAGCTTGTGAGGCTTTTGTGGCATGGATCCAACCTTCCAGGGGCAGGAACGGCGGTCCGTCTTCTGCGGAACTACGTCGCGATCACGGCGTCCACTTCGATCTCGAACAGCAACTCGTCGCGGCAGATATCGTTCTCGACGGTGATCGCCGGGAAGGGCGGAATGCCGTTCTCCTCACGGTACTTCCCGAATAACGGTGCATCCTCCGCCCGCTTGAAGTACACCAGCGAGCGGGTGACGTCCCCCCAGTCCATCTCGCGCGAATGCAGGATCGCTTGCACGACTTCCATGGTCTGCCGGACCTGCGCCATCGGGTCGCCGAGAAAAATGCTCGTACCCTGCTCATCGATGCTGGCCGTGCCGGAGACGTACAGCCTTCGCAGATCGGGCAGCTCCAGCTCTACGGCCCGGCTGAACGAACTGCCGTACTCTGGGGCCGGCGACTGCAGGGGCGAGGGGACCTCCACCATCTTGACGCCAGGATCCTCCGTCTTCACAGCGATTAAGCCGGATAGCAGGGCCGCCTCCAGAGCGTTGCGCCCCCCGACGCCTGTGCTGGCCGGCACCAGACCATCGAACACTTGCTTCTCATGAAAGAACCTGGTGCGAACGACGTTGAAGTCATCATACCAACTCAGGATCTCGTCATTGTAGAACCACGTGCGAAGCACGTCGGAGAACGCCATGCCCCCACTATTCAGGACCACATCCATCTGGTCGAACACCGTCTGCGTCTGTTGGGCCCGACTGGCCGTCGCATCAGTCGGCAGGAGCCCCACCAGGCGACAGTACTGGGCGTGGTCGTCCTCGAACAGGCTGCCCACACGGCGACCATGAGAGCGCAGCGGCTTGACAGGCGTGCCCGACACCGCCCAAACGTGCACGCCGCAGAGGTTGTCCGTTCGTGCGTTCTCCACCCACCCGAGGGGTACATCTTTTCCCCCAAGCGCGGCGGTCAGCACGGGCAGGCCCTCGCGGTCGGCGCCGGCCATGCCCAGTGCCTCGACGGACACGATGCACCCGTCGACTTGGCGGAGGACGTCTCCTACCCGTTGGAAGAGCGATTCAGGGAACTCATCACCCTCGGGCGTCACCGTTATGAAATGTTCCTGGATTGTGTCCCGGCTCAGCGTCGTGATGCTTGAGCCGGCTGCCACTCGTTTCTGAATGCTCGTCAATGCTGCGGCTCCTGCTTATTGTACTATCGAATATAAACCTAACAGGATACCAGGAATATCGGCATGGCACAATGGTCTCCGCAGCGGATTTGTAGAAATTGCCGGTCGTAGGTCGGTGATTGCCCCGGCGGGACAAGTCCGGATATAGGGTCTGTACGGACTGTACGCCCGGATTGACCGGCTCCCCGGAGGCGCGTCTGTCATGGAGGCGGCACGCTGTTCTGTCGCTTGATTCCGCTTTATCGGACACAATCAGCCGGCCCGCGTCACGGCATTGAGATCTGCGGCCGCGGCGCGCCTTCGCCCAAAGAAAGGTGGGCCGAGCCCGCGCTACCGGCTGTCGCCCTATCGGCGGCACTTGTGAATCACTCGGCGGCGCGCTTCAGCGAAGCGACCTCGGCTTTGGTCAAGGGCCTGTATTTGCCCACGCCCAGACCCTCGAGCTTCAGCGGGCCGATCCGCGTTCGCTTGAGCGATTGTACGCGCAGCCCGACCCCGGCGAGCATGCGCCGGATCTGCCGATTCAATCCCTGATGAATGGTGATTCCGAGCAGCGACTCGTTGTGGCCGCTCTTGAGCACCTTCACCGTGGCCTGCGTCGTTTTGCCCTCGGCCAGCCAAATCCCCTTCCTCAGCTTCTGTACGCTCCCGCTGTCCACATGCCCCGCGACCCTGGCGATGTAAGTCTTCGGAACTTTATACTTCGGATGAGTCAGGAGATTGGTCAACTCCGGGTCGTTGGTCAGGAGGATCAGGCCGGTCGTATCGACATCGAGCCGGCCGACACAGAAGACCCGCTCCCTGGTCCGGACCAGATCGGTCGCCTTCGGTCGGCCCTGAGGGTCCCGGCTGGTGCAGATGACCCCCTTCGGCTTGTTCAACAGGAAGTACACACGCTGAGGCTCTTTCAGTCGCCTTCCGCCGACCGTGATGAGATCCGCATCCGGGTCCACAAAGGCGGGCAGCTCATCGACGACCCGGCCGTTGACCCGCACGACACCCTGGAGGATCATCTCCTCGCACTGCCTGCGTGAGGCCACCCCAGCCGATGCCATCACTTTCTGTAGTCTCTCTTTCGCCATGTCTCACCAAGGGCCGAGCCCGCCATCGCTTTCGATCGCGCATCAGCCCGGATTTGCGACACCGACAAGCCCGCGACCATAGATGATGCCGATACAGAGAACGACCCACAGCACAAAACCGATCTGGAACGGCCGGTCGTGAACGATCAGCCTCACCGGATCGGAATAGGAACCTTTCTGCGTCAACGCACTGAACCTGAAGATACAATACAGCACGACCGGCGTCGTGTATACAAGGTCATTCGAGCCAAACAACTCTCGGGTTCGGAAATCCATCGCGTACATGAGAAAACAGACGACGGCGAGGACACTGCTGACATCGAGCATGTGGGCCAGCAATTCCGGTGTGTACGCCCCGAGCGTCTTGCGGAAGGCCTCGCTGCTCTCCTGGAGCTGGGCGATTTCGCCCCGCCGCTTGCTGAACGCCAGGAACAGCGTCAGGGCGAACGTGCAAATCACCAGCCAGGGCGAGATGAAAACACCGATCACCACCGCCCCCGCCACCGCCCGCAGGCAGAAACCGACGGCGATCATCACGCCGTCGAGAATCATCACGCGTTTGAGACCGAGCGAGTAGAAGACCATCAGCACAACGTAGGCCAGAACAATCGCCGCCAACGCCTGCGAAAGGAGCAGGCTGCCGAGCAAAGCCAGGAGGGCACAACCCGCCGCAACAACCGACGCCGCCGACACGGTCACACGACCGGCGGCGATGGGCCGGCCCCGCCGCTCCGGGTGGATGCTGTCGGTCCGGCGATCCATGATATCGTTGATGATGTAGACCGCCGAGGAGGCGAAGGAAAAACACCAGAACGCCCCCACCGCCCGCATAACCACCCACAGCACCTCGTCAAAAGGCCCCGCGAGCTGCCGGCTGAACACGAGAGCGGCCAGCACAAAAACGTTCTTGACCCAATGGGTGGGCCGGAGAATTCGAAGCAACTCCATCAACAACCTTTCCACGGTACAGGACCACGCGCGCCCAAGCCAACGACCCGCTCCGACAACACAGCATGTGTTATCATCGACAAATGCCGGCAACGCGCGTAGAATTATACCGTCATGGGCGTGCTTTGTGTATGCCCTGCGACAGGTTCGCGAACTCCGGACAGGCATCGGCATGATCAAAGCAGTCATCTTCGATCTCGACGATACGTTGTTCGATGAGGTTGATTTCGTTCGCAGCGGGTTTCGGGCCGTAGCCCGGCACATCACAACCTTATCGGACCGTTATTCGCCCGATGACGTCTTCGATTTCATCTGGAAATGCTCCCTCACGGGCGAAGCCGGCACGACGTTCAATCTCGCTCTGGCCGAACTCGGCTTCTCTGATGACCCGAGCCTGGTCGGCAGACTCGTGGAGGTCTATCGCACCCACACGCCGGCACTGATCCTGCCGCCGGACAGTCGCAGCGTCCTCGAAGAGTTGAAGGGCAGGTACACCCTCGGGCTGCTCACCGACGGCTTCCTTCCGACGCAAAGGCTAAAACTGCAGGCACTGGGCATTGAGCATTACTTCGACGCGATCGTGTACACCGAAGAGTTGGGGCGGGAGCACTGGAAGCCCTCGCCCCGCGGCTTCGAGACGCTCCTGCAGACGCTCGGTGCCCTTCCGGAGCAGACGGCCTGCGTTGCCGATAACGAGAGCAAGGATTTTATCGCCCCCAACCGACTCGGGCTACTGACGATCCAACTGCTGCGTCCAGCCGGCCTGCACAGACAGCCGTCGCCCCTGCCGGATGCCGCACCACAGCTCAAAATCGACAAGATCGACAGGCTGATAGCGGTCCTGGCCCAACACTAAGGCGACTCGGAACCCGCATTTCGACGCGACAACCGCCGCATTCTTTTTTCTTGACTATCCGTGCTGCAAAGGGGATAATATGGCTAACTTAGTAGTTATGGGAGATGTTTCGCTCTACCAAGGAGTCTTTTTATGCCGCCAGGTAAACGACGCCAAAGCAACGCTATGCTCTACACCCTCATCATCTTCGTCGGGCTGTTCATCGCCGGCACGACCGTCGCAGCGATCTATTACGTCAAGGCCGAAGAGCTCCGTACGCGCGGCCAGGAATTGCAGCAGGAGATGGACCGGCTCGCGACCCGTGAAGAAGTGCGCACCATGCCCGGCATTGTGGGTGCAAAGATGCCCGGGCAGAGCAATGTTGGAACGCTCGTCGAGTATCTCAACGACATGGTCAGGCTGGTCAAAGGCACCCCGGTGCAGGTGACATCCGCCGAGGTGAAGATCTCCAACGTCACGCAGGCCGTTGGACCGCTGATAGCGAACGCGAGCAATTACATCAGCCTTCCCATGGCGGGGCCGGCAACGATTGACCCGAATGCTGCCGATCCGAATATGGCCGACCCGAACGCGGTCGCTGCGCCTCAGGTGGCGCTGACGACCGTCATCCGGGAATTGCTGGCCGAGCTCGAGCACACCATGAGTCAGAGGGACGTTGCGGAGCAGGAATTGGCGAAGCTGCGCCAGCGATTCGACGATGCCATCGCGACCATGGAGCAAAATAAGCAGGAACTGACGGCCAAGGTGGACGAATATCGGCAGCAGGTCGACACGATCAAGGCCGAGTACGAGGATCTGAAACTCCTCGTGCAGCAGAACTCCGATGAGCGGGTGGAGACTCTTTTGGATCAGCTCGAGCAAACGAAGGCCGACGGAAAGCAGTTGAACCAGGACCTGCTCAGGACGCAGGCGGAACTGAACGTTGCACAGGGCCGGCTTCAGGGCGCCCTGACCCAGGTCGGCGAGATCGAGCCCCCGCCGGACAAAGAGGCCCCCGCGTTCAAGTGTGACGGCAAGATTATCCTGGTCGATGAAGCCAGTGGCGTCGTTCGGATCGATCTGGGCTCCGACGACCGTGTCTATCAAGGGCTGACCTTCTCCGTCTATGACAGCGGCGCCGCCATTCCTCGGGACGGCAAGCCGAAGGCGGAGGTGGAAGTCTTCGCTGTGGACCGGCAAGCCTCGGCGGCCAGAGTGCTGTCCTCCAACCGCAAGAACCCCATCCTGACGGGCGACATGGTCGCCAACCTGATCTGGGATGCGGGCAGGGAAAATGAGTTCGCCATCGCAGGCGAATTCGACCTGAATGGCGACGGCGGGGCGGACTACGATGCCATCCGCAGGATCGGGACGCTGATCGAGAGATGGGGTGGCTCCGTATCCAGGGAAGTGACTGCCACGACGGATTACGTCATTCTCGGGGACGAGCCTGAGGTCATGCTGGAACCGACGCTCGACCAACTGGCGGTGGATCCGACGGCAATGGAGAAGTACAACGCCGCAAAGCAAACGAACGAGCAGTACAACCAGATTCGCCAGCGAGCCGAAGCGCTCTGGGTCCCCGTTTTCAGCTACGACAGGTTCCTTCACTTCACCGGCTACGCCAGCCGGGTCGGCAAACCGGGCGCCTTCTGAAGCACCCCCGGAATAGGCAACAGGCGCCGCCCTCGACGGGCAGTGCTGCCCGCAACGCCCACTCCCTTGGCGCGGCGATAGAGGAGCCTCCATCCAGCACGTTACAGATTCCCGGGCTTACGCGCGGGGTTCGACGCCGATGGAGGCGACGTACAGTTCGCCCGTGCAGCGACTCGCTTCGGGCGATGCGGCAAAGCCTTTCTTGACGGCCACAAATGTCACGGTGTACGTGGCCCGGATCGCCGTTCCGAGCGGCTCACCCGTGTCGCAATCGAGACCGGACGGGATATCGACGGCCAGAACGGGCCGATTGAGGTCATTGATGGCCCCAACAAGCGTCTGATACTCTTTGCCCAACTCGCCATGCAGGCCGGTGCCGAACAGTGCGTCCACGATCAGGTCCGCCTCGCCCCCGAGCGTCCGGACGCGGGCGGGCACGTCCGCACCTCCGGGATCGAGTTGCTCGACCGTATGGCCGAGACGCTCCAGAATATCGAGATTGATCCGGGCATCGCCCTGCACCCTCTCGCGATCGCCGCAAAGAACGATCCGCACGTGATGCCCGGCGTCGAGCAGGTGGCGAGCGATGACGTAGCCATCGCCACCGTTGCTGCCTGTTCCGCAAAAGATGCAGACTCGCGGCTCTGCCACATCCGCGAGCTTGGCCTTGGCGAGTTCCGCACAACTTCGGCCGGCGTTCTCCATGAGCACCACGCCGGGCACACCGATCTCCTGGATCGCCCAGGCGTCCACCTGACGAACCTCCTGCCGGCTCATGGTCCGAAACGTTCCATCTGACGTAACTTTCTCCATAGGTTGCTTTATACAGCCGGGCGCCACAGAGTCAAGTAGGCAGACACCTATAGATATGGCAAATTGACGGGGACCGGAGATGCCGCTACAATACGGGCCGTCGAGCAGGTGCCACAACAAGTGGGGTCTTTCTCAACGGCCGCTTCGGGCGGCATGATACGATGCTCTTTACGAACGCGTGATTCAACGATGCTCTGGTTGTGCAGCGATGCGAATACTGTTGACAAACGATGATGGGATCTTCGCTCCCGGACTGACAGCCCTTTACAAACGGCTCAAGGAGCTTGGCGAGGTCATGGTCGTGGCGCCCACGGATTGCTGGTCCGGCGCCAGCCACACGATCACGTTCTCCGAGCCGCTGGTCTGCCACAAAACGGAGATTGACGGGCTGTTTACGGGCTTCAGTATCGAGGGCTCACCGGCCGATTGTGTGAAGCTCGCCAGCATGCAGCTCCACGACGGTCCGATCGATCTGGTCGTAGCCGGGATCAACCTCGGGGCCAACGTCGGCATCAGCGTATACTATTCCGGCACGGTCGCGGCAGCAATCGAAGCGGCTTTTCTAAGGATCCCTTCAGTGGCGATCAGCGTGGCCGCGGAGGAAGAGACGGACTTCGACAAGGCCGCCGAGTACGGCGTTGATGTCTTGAAAAGGTTGTTGCCTTTGCACAACGGCGACGTCATGAACGTCAATATCCCCCGTGTCTCCGCCGGCGAGCCAAAGGGCATCCGCGTCGTCCCGCAGGCCACCAGCGGGTTTTACGAGTACTATATCCCCCACAGACAGGGCGACAGCGAGACGTTCTTCCAATTAGCCGGCGGCGCCCATCGCGAGGAGCAGACCCCCGCCGATACGACCACATTAGCCGAGGGGTACATCACGGTGACTCCGCTGCGGCCCGATATGACCGACCACAAAAAGACCGCCGCACTGCGAGCGCGATTCGAGGACGAGTTGGGACAGCCGTAGAGGACTTGGTATGGCAGAGAAGGCGAGTCAGATCTGCATCGTGACGGTGACCGGCGAGGACCGGGTCGGCATCATCGCGAGGCTGGCCAACGCGATGGCGAAGGCCAACATCAACATCGTGGACGTCAATCAGAAGATCATGGAGGACACCTTCGTGATGACTATGGCGGTCGATATCGGCCAGGCCACGATCGACATGGGCCAGATCAAGAAGCAGCTCGATCGGATCGGCCGGCAAATAGCCCTCAAGATCAGCATCCAGGATGAAAGCATCTTCAAGGCAATGCACAGGGTCTGACTATGCGGATCTCCCCCGAGGAAGTCTTCGAAACCGTCAAGATGACGCTGGACCATCACTTCGATATCCGGACCGTTACGCTCGGCATCAACCTGAAGGACTGCATCGACCGGGACCTGGA
>CBFDDG010000182.1:0-8815 GCA_965603505.1 uncultured Phycisphaerae bacterium
ACCTTCAGGATTCCATCCGGCGGGTGGCGGACACCGCCCACAACATAGACCTGAAGCTGTTCGCCACGGCGGTGAGCATTCAGATGACGACCGGTGGTAACCTCGCCGACGTCATGGACAGCCTCGCGACGGTGATGCGCGCACGGATGCGTTTGAATCGCCGCGTGCGCGTGCTTATAACGTCCACGAGATTGAACAGGAACGTACTGTTGGGGATGCCCATCCTTCTGTTCTTGATGCTGAATATCATCGCTCCGGAGTTCGAAGCCGTAATGTACACGACGTTTCTTGGCAAGTGCCTGCTTACCGGCACCGCTGTCAGCATGCTGTTCGGCGCCTGGGTGATGGCAAAACTCTCGAAAATAAAGTATTAGGGCGGGCTGCGATCCATGTTCGACGGACTCATCAAGAATCTCAATTTCGACTTGGCGACGCCACAGATCCTCATCGGCGTGCTCGTCTTCGTCGCGTTCATGTTCGTCGGGATCAGCATCCTGACGATTTATAACCAGCGGCGAAAAAGGGCGAGCAAGAGACTGGAGAAGACTGTCTCCACGGGACTCGAACCGCCCACTGCCGGCGAATCGCGCTTTCTGCGGTTTGTCGAACGGGTCGGCAACTACGTATCGCACGGCCGCGCGAGCACCAGCCTGTGGGAGCAACTGATCCGGGCGGGCTATATGAGCCGGGCCGCTCCCGCCGTCTACACCGGCGTCAAAATCCTGCTTTTTGCGATCGGTCTGACCGTCGCAACCGTTCTGCTGATCCCCTGGGAAGGCCCCGCTGAACGCAAGATCCTGCTGATCTCGCTCGGCGGTGCGGTCCCGTTCTTTCTGCCCAACATGATCGTGCGGCTGCAGGAGAGAAAGAGACGCGAGGAAATCCGACAGTACCTGCCTGACGCCGTCGATCTGCTGGAAATCTGCGTCTCGTCCGGGATCGGCCTCGACATGGCGTGGAACATGGTTGCCGAGGAGATCGGTCAGGTCAGTCCCGTGCTCGGTAATGCCATGGACCTCAGCAATTTCGAGATCCATCTTGGCGCCAGCAGGACGGAGGCGATGCGAAACATGGCCACCCGCACGGGAGCCGAGCAGCTCACCTCGCTCGCCGCCATCCTCGTGCAGAGCGAACGGTTCGGCACGAGTGTAGCGACCGCCTTGCAGGAATTCACGAACTGGATGCGGGATGAACGCCATATGAAAGCCGAAGAGGAAGCAGAGAAGCTGCCTATGAAGATGCTTTTCCCTATGGCCCTTTTTATCTTCCCCGCCATCCTAATGGTGGCCCTGGGCCCCGCTATGATTCATATTATGACTACGTTGGGCGGGATGGTTTAGAATGAACCGCTTTACCGCAGGTAAATCTTGAAGAGTGTAAGGAGAACGTTTATGAGATTGTTTTACATGGCAGTGATCTGTTTGACGTGCGCCGTCCTGTGTGGCTGCGAGGAGAGTATGACCGACCGCGGGGAAAGTCGCAATCTGGACGTCGAACTCGTGAAGACCATCAACAACATCGGAGTGGAGAACGCCATCATTGCCCAGCATACGCTGTATCCCTATCATTTCATCACGGATGGGGAGGAACTGAATGACCTCGGGCAACGCGATTTTTCGGTACTGGCGAGGCATTTCAAGGAGCATCCCGGCGTCCTGAACGTCCGACAGGGCCAAGCCGGCCCCGAGTTGTATGAGGCGAGAGTCGCCCAGATTCTGGGCGGGCTGAAACAGGCCGGTGTGGAGACAGACCGCATGAGTATTTCCGATGCGATGCCCGGGGGCTCAGGCATGTCGTCGGAGCAGGTCATAACGATCCTTGAGGAAGAACCGACATCCGCAGGGTCAGGACAGGCAATGCGAGCAACAATCACACGATGATAAGGCCGCATCACATATCGGTCTTACACGGGCTCTGTAGTCTTGCGTGTCTTGCCTGCTTTGCGCTTTCGTGCGGCTGCTCGGAATCAGGGCGATCCGCAGTAAGCAACCGGTCCCACTCCGGCAAAGCGAACACCGCATCCGAGATACGACGGGATCAGCCGCCGACGGCCAAGACGCTCTATTCCATGGCGGATATTCTGGCAACCCAAGGCAAGGATACGGACAGTGAGTTCGTTCTCAGGAGATGCATTCAGCAGTATCCGCCGTTCACGCCGGCCTACAACCGTCTGGCCGAATTGCAGATGCGCCAGGGACGTGTGAATGAGGCGGTCGACGTCCTCTCGCGTGCCCTGCAGATTCGGCCCCGGGATCCGGTACTACTGAACAATCTCGGCATGTGTCGTCTCATCCGCAAGGACTACGAGAGAGCATTGGCCCATTTCACGGAAGCGGCGGGCTTCGTGCCCGAAAGTAAGCGATACCGCGCGAACATGGCGACCACCCTCGGGCTGTTGGGCCGCCACGAGGAGTCCTTGTCGCTGCTGGAGCAGATTCTCCCCGAGGACAAGGCCAGACACAACGCCGAGGTTCTGCGCAGAGCCGACGAGCGGCAAGTGAGCCCGGCCGCAGACACGCCGGGGTAGCGTTCCTCGCTCCTTCTCCGAGTGGTGGTGCGCGCCGCAAGGTGGCACAGATAGGCGTGCGGCCAACCGTCCATTGTCGAACCACGGCTGTCCCCCTGCACGTTCTTGTATCCTCGTCCTTTCCCAGACTGAGGGATCACACGGACGACCCATCCTCAACGGTTGCGACCCGATGGTTATCGGGCTCACACCCCGAAATATTAAAGCGAGCGTCCTTTCTGACCGATAACGAGTAGTGGGAGAACAAATTTGATTTCTTGTGACGGTCACGAGGACAGCCATGCAGAACGAACTGGCAGCCATCGATCAAGCCACTGAATTTCTCTGTCCCAATTGTGGCACCTCGGCATTTGAGGTGATTAGCATGGGATGGAGCACTGACGGTGGTCAAGAGGCGGAAAACGTGGAATTCCTGGTGATGAGGTGCCTGGATTGCCTTCGACCCTTCCGCCACCGACTCCACGGCGAGGAATTCGATTCCGTTTCGCCACCTCTGCAAGCGGTATAGTCGCAAACTGTACCGCAGCAAGTCCACGAGAACTGCTTTTCTGCCGACGGTAACACGCGGTGCCAATGGCTGCTGTCCTCGCAACGTGGACAGGCGGCGTCAAACCGGGTCGAGTGGAGCCGTCATCTCAGCATCACGCCATCTCATCGCTCCCTTGTGAATCGGGATTCTCCAGAGGCAACTCTATCGTGAAAGAGGTCCCCTTGCCCGGCTCACTATGAACGGATATCGTGCCCTCGTGCGCCTCGACGATTTTCTTGGCAGCAGCCAAGCCGAGCCCGGTGCCACCTGAGCGAGATGAGTAGTAGGGATAAAAGATGGTCGGGAGTCTCTCCGGCGGTATCCCCCGGCCTGTATCGTTGACCTGAATGACCGCACGACCCCCACGCCGGGCCGTTCTGACCATGAGATCACCGCCAGCCTCCATGGCTTGGTGCGCATTGATGAAAAGATTCAAAAGCACCTGCTTCAATGCCCCTCCATCGACCCTGCACATCAAGGGCCCATTCGCGAGGCTCTGCCGGACAGTCAATGCGTGACTGTACGCCTGAGGCGAGTAAAAGTCGACCATATCACTTACCAACTCGTTCAGGTCCACGGTAGCCAACTGCAGATCGGGCCGGCGGACATACTTCAGAAAGCCGTCGAGAATCTGCTCGAGACGGTCCGTCTCTTTCTGAATGATGCCGATCTTACGCAAGGCACTGGCGAGTTTGTGGCGGCACTGATCCCATAGCACCCTCTGGGGCTCCGCGAGATCGACGTCCTCCATTGCCTCTTTTGCCAGTGTGAGATTGACCTTAATGGTTGACAGAGGGTTCTTGATCTCGTGGGCGAGCTCTCCGGTCAGCCTCGTGAGTTCCTCATCGGGGTTGGCCGGCTGTGGACCGTCGGTCCTGGCTGTACGACCCGCTTTGCGGCGCATCGCGGCGATCGCTGCCCCCACCACGAGCACGGTCACAAACACTCCGCCCAAGAACCCCTTCACGCTTCTTCGACTCCACTGACGTCTTGCGTCCACCAAAACATAGAGCCGAAACCTCACGGGTGCCCGCACCGGCTTGTGCAGTCAACACTCTTGAGTTTCGGCTTTATCGTTTTCCGGGTTCGAAATCATCCGCCCGGCCGACCACATTTACCTCTTTCCGGCGGGCTTCGGCTTTCCCTCCTCTTTGATTCCCATCTCCGTCAGCGCCGCGCGACGTGAGAGCTTCAGACGCCCCTGGTCGTCAATCAAGATCAGTTTCACCGGAATGATATCACCCATCTTGCAGACCTCTTCGACACGCTTGATGTACCCTTCGCTGAGCTCGCTGATGTGGCAAAGTCCCTCAACGCCGGGGACGATCTCGACGAAGACCCCGAAGTCCTTGACGGAGACCACCTTGGAGTCCTTGTAGAGTCGGCCGACCTCCGGCGGCTGCGTCATCGCTTCGATCATCTCCTTGGCTCGGAGATGGCCGTCGCCATCGACGCAACTGATGTAGATTGTACCGTCCTCTTCGATCTCGATATTTGTATCCGTCTGTTCCTGGAGACTCTTGATCATCTTGCCCGCCGGGCCGATGACCTTGCCAATGAATTCGGGGTCGATTTCGATGGTAATCAGCTTCGGCGCATACTTGCTCAACTCGGCCCGAGGCGCACTGATGGCCTCGTTCATAGTCTCCAGGATGTGCAGCCGGGCCGTTCTCGCTCGTTCGAGCGCCTCGACCATAATGTGATGCGGGAGCCCGGAAGCCTTAATATCGAGCTGGATCCCGGTGATCCCCTTCGTTGTCCCGGCAACCTTGAAATCCATGTCGCCGAAATGGTCTTCTTCGCCCATGATATCGGTCAGGAGCTTGTATCGACCGTCGTCCTCGCTGACCATGCCGATCGAGATTCCCGCCACCGCGCCACGAATCGGCACACCGGCATCCATCAACGCCAATGAGCCGCCGCACACGGAAGCCATCGAACTGGACCCGTTCGATTCCGTGATGTCGGAGACGATCCGGATCGTATACGCAAAATCCTCTTCCGCCGGTCTGACGCGTTCGAGCGATCGCTCCGCGAGCGCTCCGTGGCCGATCTCCCGTCGGCCCGGCCCGCGAATGGGCCTCACCTCGCCCACCGAGAAGGGAGGGAAGTTATAGTGACACGTGAAGTTCTGGGCGTATTCATCGAGCAGACCGTCGATGATCTGGGCGTCGCGAATCGTGCCCAGAGTCACACTGACAAAGGCCTGGGTCTCGCCGCGGGTAAAGAGCGCCGAGCCATGCGTCCGGGGCAGCATCCCCACCTCACAGGAGATCGAGCGGACGTCCTCTTCGCCTCTGCCATCCGCTCGCGTACCGTCGAGGATCATTCTTCGCAGGACCTCGCGCTCGATCTTGTCCAGCACGCGATTGACCATGCGTAAGTCCACGACCGGCTCCGGCTGTTCCGTTGCGGTCTCTCGCCCGGCGTCTTCCCCGGACTCAATATACCGCTTGCGAACGTCGTCGAACAACTCTTTCACCCCGTCCTTGCGTTCCTGCTTGGCGCGAACGGTCTTCAATGCCGCCAGTTTGTCGTAGATCTCCGCTTTCACCTTCTCGTAGAGCCCGGCATTGAGCCCGATGATCGGCAGCTCCTTCTCGACGCCCGCTTTGTCCCGGAGTTCCTCGATCATCGCGACGATTTCCCGGATGGCCTCATGGGCCTTCTTGATCCCCTCGGCGATGATGTCCTCGGGCAGCTCTGCGGCGCCGACCTCGATCATGTTGATCGCTTCCTTGCGGCCACCCACGAGCATGTTGAGGTCGCTGGCCTCAAGCTGTTTGTGCGTGGGGTTGATGACGAGCTCACCGTCGACTCGGCCGACCCGGCATGCGCCAAGCGATCCCTCGAACGGGATTCTGCTGATCGACAGCGCTGCGCTGGCGCCAATCATCGCCGGCACATCGGGATCGTTCTCCCGATCGGCGCTCAGCACCGAGGCCATGATCTGCACCTCGTGGAAATAGCCGTCCGGAAAACATGGCCGAATCGGCCTGTCGATGTTCCTGGCGGTCAGGATCTCCTTGGTTGTCGGCCTCCCTTCACGCTTGATGAAGCCGCCGGGAAACTTGCCGGCGGCACTCTGCTTTTCGCGGTAGTCGACGCTCAGAGGGAAGAAATCTATGTTCTCCGACCTCGGGGGGGCAACGACGGCGGCCACCAGCACGACGGTCTCGCCGTACTGCACCACGACCGCCCCGTCGGCCTGCCTGGCCACTTTGCCCGTTTCGATCGTCAGGGTTCGACCCCCGATTTCTCTTGAAACCGTATGGATACCTTCCATAACTGTCTGTTCCTTCACTGGTTTTTTTCGTAAGTGCACGATCAGGCGAGTTTCCTGTACACAATTTCCTTCACCAGCCAGGACCCATCTGTGAAATCGGTCCTGCCCGGCTCGGCGGCACAGAACACCGGCTTACTTTCGGAGTCCGAGACGTGAAATAATCGTCTGATAGCGCTTCACGTCCTTGCCACGGACGTACTTGAGCAACGCCGAACGGGTGCCAACCATCTTCAGCAAACCACGTCGGGAGGAATGATCTTTCCGATGCTCTTTCAGGTGTTCGGTGAGATCATTGATCCGTCTCGTGAGCAGTGCGATCTGCACTTCCGGTGAACCCGTATCCCCCTCCCGTGTCTCAAAATCACCGATGATGCTTCCTTTCTGGTCTTTCGTCATCATACTGTCAATATACCCTTCTTGTTTGGCTCTACCTGAGCTTTTCGACGTACAAATTAAGAATCCTGGAGTTTAAGCAACCTGGGGCCCCTCTGGCAAGCTTTTTCCTGTCCAATCCGGGCAAAAAACCACAAGGGTTTTCCTGAGGCGGGCAAAATAGCCCTGTGGCCGCTCGGTTCCCATGCCCGTCCGGCACGGATTGATGCCGGCTTCGGACCGTTACCGGCCGGAACCCGATTTCCGCCCCTCCAGGAAGGCCTCAAGAATCTCCGCGGCGGCCAAAGCATCAAGCCGTTGACGCTTCTTGCCCCTGCTCAGGCCGATTTCCTGCAGTTTCTGCTCCGCCCCGAAGCTGCTGAGGCGTTCATCCTGGAGATGCACAGGAACCTGAATATGGTCTCTGAGCTCCCCGGCGAACGCCAGAACCAGCTTTGCCTGGGGCCCTTCCGAGCCGTCCATATTCAAAGGCAGGCCCAGGACAACGGCACTGATCTTCTCGGAGGCCACGATCGCGCTGACCCTCCCGGCCAGATCCTTTCGGCCGTCCAGCACCTTCAGAGGAGAAACAATCGTTTCGGTCGCGTCGCAGACAGCCAGACCCGTCCTCTTTGCGCCATAGTCTATCCCCAGATACCTCATGCCAATGGCTGCCTCCGACGACGTCTGCACGACTACAGGAACTTCGTGCGACCATGCCGCTCCATGGACTCCAGCAGCGTCTTGAGCCGTTCCGTCTGACTGATGTGGCAAACCAGCGTCGCATCCGGCGTATGGGCGATCACGATTTCATCAAGCCCTATGGCGGCGATGAGATGGTTCTCATCCTCCGTGACAATCACGCTGTCGCGGCAATCGAGCAACTCGCTTGCGCCGGCGACGACGACATTGTTGTCTCCATCCGATTGGATGACGTCGGCGAGCGCCGCAAACGAGCCCATATCCGACCACTGACAGTCGAGCTGAATGGCGTAGACCTTATCCGCCTTCTCCATGACCGCATAGTCGATACTGATTTTGGGCAACTTGGGGAAGCACTCCTGAAGGGTCGTTTCCTGAGTCGGCGTATCCCACGCGACCGCAATGCGGCCAAGCAGCTCAGCCGCCGCCGGCAGGAAGCGCTCCAGGTTGGACAGGATGGTCTTCGCTCGCCAGACAAACATGCCCGAGTTCCAAACGTACTCGCCGCTGCCTGTGTAATGCTCGGCCGTCGCAAGGTCCGGCTTCTCCTTGAAGGCCTCCACCGAATACACAACGTTCCGGCAATGCGATCGCTCGCGAGGATCGGTGCACTTGATGTACCCGAGCTGGGTGCTGGGGAACGTCGGCTTGACGCCGAAGGCGATGAGGGCGTCCGGATTGTCGGCGATGAACGCAAAGGCGTCGGTCAGCGCCTGTTGCAGAACCTCGGGAGGCTCGATCAACTGGTCGGCCGTCAGAACGGCCATCACCGCCTCGGGATCGAACTTCGCCAGGATCGCGGCCGCCAGACCGATGGCCCCGGCCGTATCCCGGACCGTCGGCTCCGCGATGACGTTATTGAGCGGCAGGTCGTGGAGATTCTCCCGAACCAGGTCCGCGTATCCGGCATTCGTGAGGACGAGGATATTTCGCACGTCAAAAATGGGGAAGAGCCGTTCGAAGCACCGGTTCAGAAGGGTCTGTCCGTCCAGAAGCTTCAGGACCTGCTTCGGACGCTTCAGACGGCTGAGCGGCCAAAGCCGCTTGCCGGTCCCCCCCGCCATGATCACTGCGTAATTCATCTTCGATTTCCTTATCCCCGATTCTACGCCAATCGTACGTCCAAGGGTGCATCAGAGCTCCGGTCGAGCGCGAACGTGCCTGTGAGCTCTCGACCATCCAGTTTTGCCGTGACTTCATGCAGGCCGAGGAACGCGTCAAACGCAACGGCCCCGGCCGCCTTCGTCCTGCCTTCGGCCCTCGTCCACCATCTGTCCTTGATCAGACGATGCAACTGCTCGTAGACGGGCTTGGGCGCCATGTCATCCCGGACAAAACCTGCGGGCGCCCCCTGCCAAGCGTTCTGGTCGGTGAAATCCCACCACGTGATGGCCTCGAC
>CBFDDG010000183.1:0-8794 GCA_965603505.1 uncultured Phycisphaerae bacterium
CCAGGACCACCTGGAGATCCGCCTGCTCCCCTACGGCGGCTTCGCCGCAGTCCTCGCCCCAACCCGATAGGGTGTGGTCCACAGACCTGCCGCTCGCGCCGGTGCTATCCGAGGAATCCGGTTCAGTTCTTGATTTGTCACGCAGAGACGCCGAGACGCAGGGACCTCAAGAGTCCTCCTCAAGGCCGTTGACGATTCGTTCGATGCCGTTCTTCATCAGCGCCTCGCCGGAGTTGAAGAAATTCTGTGCCTGTCGTCTCTACGCCGGTGAGAGATATCCCGCGAAAGATCAGAAGAAGACCTGATCCCCTTTTCGGCGTAGGTAGCGCCATACCTTTGTGTCGAACGCCTTGATCTCCGCCAAACTCCTTCGGCGTTGCCTCAACTCTGGCTCAGATCCTCTCTTCGTAATGAACTCGAACGTAGTGTACCACATTCTGTATATCACTTCCATGTATGCCCCATACATGTCTGCTAGACGTAGAAGACACAGACTACCCAGGAGACACTTATCCGCGCTTCGTAGAGCAACAAGAATGCCGTCATCCCGGACTCTGGTAAACTCGTTGAGGGTTTTGGGGTCCATGTGCGCCTGCTCATTGATGAATCCGTACATCTTCCCCACACGCGGAAACAACCTTTTCAGGCGGTTGATGCAATTGGATGGCTTTACCGTGTATAACGACTCATCTTCTATCTCGCAGACTGCATAAGCCCAGGCAATTTGTTCGAGAATTAGTTTCGCAAGACAATATACCTCAAAGCCCATCCGTGTCTCGCAAAGCACACACGCAGCCAGAAAGCTCGCCTCCACCCTCATTAGGGCCGACCCTGCGGCGAACAACCCAAAATGATCCGGAAGGTTGCGAAGACTACGTCCCTTCCGGTTGATAGCTTTGACACGGCTCCGGATCTTCGACGTTCCATCATAGATCAGATCAATAGGCTCAGCATAATCCTCCGGAACGCTCAAGGACTTACCGTACTTCTTCATCACATAGTCGATAGATCTGTATCTACCGTAGTATGCCTTATGCGCAGCAAGGTGACATCGTATCAATTCTTCCGGAGAACCACGCGGGACCGCAAAGGCAGAGGCCCCATCCGCGATTACATCATACCCGCTCTGGACTATGAAGTCGGCATCTCTCGGCTCAAAGAGATCTGACGAATCTGTCGCTTTATGGAATGTCGTAGCCACTATCATCACCTCGCAAACTCAAGACGCAAACCAATTAGCCTTTTCTTGGATGCACTGTGGCGGAGTCTTTCGCTGAACCACAAGCTATGGCCCCACCTGCAAATCTCATTTGGCCTCATAGGCAACGAGACGGAACTTCTGACGTTTCTCCCAAATCTTCTCTCGGCGTCCAAAGGCGCTGCGGTTAACCATGAGATAAGTATTGTAGCCTCCTGTAGGCGAAAATGCAAGTCTGGAATCTCGCCAAGATGAGAATTCCGGTTACCTGACAGTTGATGAGGCTCCATGCGCCCAGCAACTCTGGCGGTAGCTCCCGCCTGGAAGGCAATCCCTGCCGTAAACCGGTAACGACCGAACACCCTTGCCGGATGACTGCACGACTGTCTCATAGGCCGCGGCTTCGGCACTTCTCATATAAGCAGCGAATAGGGCGTTTTTCGCATCTGGGGTGCTGGCGGAGAGATGAATTCGCCGTACGGCGGCGGGGTCCCGAATCCCCGCTGGTATCCCCAAAGCGATAAATGCATCTATTCTGGTCGGGGCCGGGCCGGATGAATCCGCGTGAATCCGTGTCTGATAAGGATTTGTCCGTGTTCATCCGCGTCTGAAGGAATCGGCGTCGCGGATGGTCAGGGGCTCGCCGGTGTCGCTTAACTCGAAGAAGCGGGCGCGTTCGTGGGGGCTGGAGTTGGGTTGGTGCAGGACGAGGAGGAGGCAGTCGTCGAAGGTTTTGAAGATCATGCCGTGGCCGCCGTTGGCGGCGAAGAGTGGCTTTTCGATCTGCTTCCACGGGCCGGCGATCTTGCCCGATTCGGACTCGGCCAGGCCGACGGCGTAATGCTGCGCGCCGAAGCTGGACCAGATCATCAGGAGCTTGGCCGTCTTCGTGATCGGTATGCGTGCTCATTCCTCTGAGTCGGCGTCTCCTGCACGTCTCCTTCGCACTTTCGCGGCTTGCTCGGGATCGTACGGCTGCCAATTCCGATTGGGGCCCTGCCGCTCAACCGCCTGCATCTCCGTGTCGATCCCTTCGTCGCCCTGCTGCCCCATCCAGAGATCAAGCTCCTTTCGAAGTCCGCTCTTAACTTCTGCGAGCGCGGGGTCGTCCGCAAGGTTGTTCAACTCGAAGGGATCATTTTGCACGTCGTACAACTCCTCAGCCGACCGGTGCTGATACCGTCGTGCGAGAAACGCCGCATGGGGATCCCGCTCACCACATTTCGCCCACACCGCCAGCAACGTGCGCGGTCCGGCCGAGACCGCATTGTAGAAGACGGCCTCATGGCTCGGGTTCCAGATGTACTTGTAGCGGTCCGACCGAACGGACCGAACGGGATAGCAGGCGGAGCCGTTGTTGATCCCGCGCGTCGTATGAACGCCGTAGACGTACTCGCGATGGCTGTCCGACCGTCCGAGCAGCGCCGGCAGGAAGCTCCTGCCGTCGAAGCCCTTGTTGCCGTGCGCATCGGCTCGGCCGGTTTCGATCTTGCCGGGATTGCCGGCGGCGGCCTCGATCAAGGTCGGCACAACGTCCACGTACTGCGTCATGGCGTTCGTCCGGCTGCCGGGGCGGACTTTCGCCGGCCAACGAACGATGAAGGCGGTCTTCAGGCCGGTGTCGTAGCAGGTCCACTTGCCGCCGGAAGGAAACGATGTCCCCTGCTCGCTGGTGAAGATGACGATCGTGTTGTCTCGCCGGGGCGATTCGTCCACGATTCTCATGCATTCGCCAAGCTGGGCGTCGAGAAACGTGATCTCCGCATAGTACTTCGTCATGGCTTCACGCGTCTCCGGACAATCCACCAAATACGGCGGCACGGCAAGCTCGTCCGCCTTGTAGACGGAGGCGTCGCCCTTGCTCCAGGGTCCGTGCGGCTCATTCGAGGCAACGATGAGGCAGTACGGCTGGGCCACGTCGCGATTCACGAATCCGGAAATGGCGCGGACGTCGGCCGTCCCACCTTTGTCCACACTCCTGCCGAGAAACTCGAACGCATAGGACTCCGGGGGACCGAAGTGCCTCTTGCCGATCAAGCCGACGCGATAGTCCAGATCCTTGAGGTAATGGACGAGGCTCCTGACGCCGTCATAGACCTTGCTGTGGTTCGGATACGCGCCGTTGCGTACGGGATACATGCCGGTGTAGAGCTGCTGGCGGGTCGGGGCGCACATGGCCGTCGCCGTAAACATCGCATCGAAGCACATGCCCTGTTCGGCAAGCTTCGCCATATTGGGTGTGCGGATCACCTTATTCCCATAAGGCTCGCAGTCGTGCCAGGTCATATCGTCGCCGATAACGATCATGACGTTCGGACGGTCCCCCCGATCGGCTCGTGTTTCCTTCGTTTGTCCCAACAGCGCCAGGCCGGCCATGCCTACTCCGGCCGTTCCGAGAAACTGTCTGCGATTCATCATGTACCGTACCCGGGGCCTTTCTGACAAAAATGAGCAAAAACAAGATCATAACTGTAACGTCAGTGTGCCAATCTGGACATAAGATTGTGATCGAGGAAAACGTTTTGCGGATGCAGTCGCCACGGAGTTCATCTCACTATTAAGGGAGAATGCCATGAAAACTCAAGTGAGTATTGTTACCGCCATCGCTATTTCTTGTGTGTTACTGTCTTGCCGGGGGCTATGGGCGTATGGCGGTGGCACAGGCACGCCAGAGGATCCCTATCTGATTTACACGGCCGAACAGATGAACTCGATCGGTCTTAATCAGGAAGACTGGGACAAGCACTTCCGGCTCATGGAGGATATCGATCTATCGGTCTATGCGCCGAATCAATTCAATCTGATCGGACTCTATCGAGCGGCCCAGGACCCGAACGAACGACTTGAGGTGCCGTTCAGCGGCGTGTTCGATGGTCAAGGGCATACGATCGCCAACTTCACCTACGAGGTCGGAGGCGATGAAGATCCGGCCCAGGGCTGGGTGAAGGGTTTCGGCCTTTTCAGGCTCGTCGGCGGGCCGAATGCCCAAATCAAGGACCTGACGCTGCTCGATCCCAATCTGCAGCCGTCATCAACCTGCATCCACCGAGTGGGGGCGATAGGGGCCCTCGCAGGTGTAGTGAAATCCGGCCTGATTACGGGCTGCCACGTCAAGGGCGGACACATTTGGGCCGATGGCCTGGCAGGTGGACTGGTGGGATGGGCGGAAGGATATCGTATCGAGGGGGCATCCCCTCTTCTTCCGACCCTCTCGCACTGCTCGACAGACTGTGAGGTTCTCCGTGCCCCCCAGCGTTCTTTCATCGAGGCGGAGGGAGCGGACCGTTCGCTTCACGCCTACTACGGAGGCATGCTTGGCCTCAATGGCAACGGTGGGATGATCTCTGATTGTTGCGCCACAGGTCCGGTCTCAGGCGATCACATGACCGGTGGACTGGTTGGCAAAAATGGTGGAGGCATCATGCATTGTCAGGCTGCGGGCCAGGTTTGCGGAGAGTTTCATGTTGGTGGCCTGATGGGAGAATCCAACTATGGCAGGATATCGTACAGTTGGGCAAGCGGGGATGTCATAGCAAGCAGCGAAGATGCACCCTCTGGAGTCAGCTGCATAGGCGGCCTCGTGGGATCCAGCTTCAAGGACGCGGTCTCCGCGTGTTATGCCAGCGGTCGAGTCATAGGCCAAAGCAACGTTGGCGGATTGGCAGGTGGCTGTAACGAGAGCCATATCGAACGCTGTTATGCCACCGGGCCGGTCTTTGCGGGCAACCAGCAAGCGGGCGGCCTGGTAGGATCGACGGGTCTGGATACGGTCATCTCCCAGTGTTATGCACGGGCCTCGGTATCCGCTTCCTGGGCCAGTGGAGGGCTCGTGGGGCGAAATGGCGGCACGATCCGGACGAGTTGGGCCGACGGTGCGGCCTCGGGTGCGTCAGGCATAGGGGGACTGGTTGGCGAGAATTGGAAGTGGCGAAAGATCTTTTTGGGGGTTCCTGTTGAGTACAGCGGTGTCATTGCTGACTGCTATGCGATGACCGACGTGATCTGTGAAGGGATGAAGGGCGGCGGACTCGTCGGCTCGAATCAAGGAGGAACCCTATTGCGATGTTTTGCAGCCGGCAAGGTCATCGGATTGAAGGATGTGGGCGGTCTGGTGGGCACTGAGAGCCCGGCGTATCCTTCGACTGTGGAGCAGTCGTTTTGGGATATGGAGGCAACCGGTTTAAGCCTGAGTGCCAAGGGTATCGGATTAAGCACCCAGCAGATGCAGGACCGCACCACCTATATCGACGCCGGTTGGGATTTGACAGATGAGACCCTCAACGGCCGCGATGACATCTGGTACATGGATCCCGACGTGGCCATGTATCCCAGACTTGCCTGGGAGACCGAGCCCAATGCGTTCCCCATCGGCGGCATCAACGAAGATCCCAATGGATCTCTCGGGGGCGCGCATGAAGTACGAGCCAGACCACTACTGGATTAGGTTTCTTGCTGTAATCGGCTCCGTCCGCTCGTCGTCGCATTACGACGTCTCCAGGCCAACGCGTTTGGCCCACGCCTGCCACTCGGACTTCATCTCTTCGACGCGCTGCGGATGTGCGCCGGCCAGGTCACGCGTCTCGGTCCGATCCTTTGCCAGGTCATATAGCTCCCATTTGTCCGGCGTGTTGCTATAGGCGACGAGCTTCCAGTCGCCCATGCGGACGGCACGGCCTTCCTCGTGCTCGAAGAACAGCTTGTCGTGGCCGGCTCGCGACTTGCCATGAAACAGCGGGACGAGACTCCTGCCGTCGAGCGGCGTGAGCTGGTGATCGCCGAGGGTGTCAGGGTACGGCGTGCCCGCTAACTCCAGGCATGTCGGCATGACGTCCATGACGTGGCCTACGTCGTGACATATTGAGCCGGATTCGGCCTTGAGCCCTTTCGGCCAGTGTACGATCAGCGGCGTGTGACAGCCGCCCTCGAAGGACTCCTGCTTCCAGTACCGAAACGGTGTGTTCGACGCGCTGGCCCACGGCCTGCCGATCCCCGTATAGCTCAACTCGGAGCCGAGCTCGTCGAGCGGGATGTCGCGATATTTCACCGTCCGTCCATCTCGCGTCTGGCCCGTGCGGTCGTAACCGGGGCGTTGCGGCACCTCGGGCGACGCCCCGTTGTCGGAGAGGAACAGAATCAGCGTGTTGTCCATCTGTCCGGCCGCTTCCAGGGCCCGAACGATTTTGCCGACGCTCTGATCCACGCGGTCAACCATAGCCGCATGCACCGCCATCTTGCGAGCCTGAAACGCCTTCTCCTGTCGGGATAGCTTGTCCCATTTGCTTCCGCCATCCTGGATGGGTGGCAGCGGAGTGTTGGCGCTCTCGAAGAGCCCCATCTTCAACTGGCGTTCGTAGCGGTCGCGTCGCAGCTTGTCCCAGCCGCCGTTGTACGTATCCTTGTATCTGGCGATATCCTCCGGCCGGGCGTGCAGCGGCCAGTGCGGTGCGGCGTGTGCGACGTACAGGAAGAACGGCCGATCCGATCTCGACAGCTCGCGGATATCTTCCACAGCCTTATCGGTGATGGCGTCGGTGAGGTAATAATCCTTCGGAACGGTCGGCACCGGTTCGACGCCCTCGACGAGCGAGAACGGATCGAAATGGTCGACCACGCCCCAGATGATGCCGTAGTGCCGGTCGAACCCGCGATTCACCGGATAGGTCTCCGGCGGGGCAAAGGGACGACCGGGGTCGTGCTGGTGGTCGAGCCACTTCTGATGGAGCTTGCCGTCCTTCAAAACGGGCGTGAAGGTCAGGTGCCACTTGCCGGCCATCGCCGTGCTGTAGCCGGCCGGCTTCAGCGCCTCGGCGATGGTCACGCCGTTGCGAGTCAGACTGCGGCCATTCCGCACCAGGCCCACCGTGTGGGGATACTGCCCCGTCATCAGGCTGGCCCGCGTCGGGCAGCACCGGGCGCAGTTGTAGAACTGTGTGAAGCGAAGACCCTCGGCGGCCAGGCGGTCCAGGTTCGGTGTGCGAACCTCGCCGCCGTAGCAGCCCACATCGGAAAACCCCATATCATCCGCCATGATCAGAACGATATTCGGGCGATCCGCCCGCCTGGCGGAGAGCAAAGCCGGGGATAGCAGGGTCGCCGCCGAGCCGGCCAGAGTCCTTCGGAGAAATTGCCGTCGCGTGATCTTCGTGTTCATAGCCGCACACCCTTTCGAACGAGCGTCTTCATGACGTAGCACGGGCTCCGTCGCGCGTTCAGAACGGGATCACGCGCTTCTTGTCGTTCACGGACCATTTCATACGTCACGGTCAGTCTAAGATGATGGCGCGCCGATTGCAACAGCCTGGCGTGGATGGATCGGCCTCTGTCGTCGGCCACCTCACTGTGGCCGGACAATCTCCGGCCTCCGAACGCGTCGAGGCAAATGGGTCTCGATAGATATGGAAAAGGGGCTTGTACCGAAAACGTCCGGCACAAGCCCCGTCTTACTCAACGACTCTGTCACCGGTCGACCGACCTATTCGGCCGGTTCCGGCTGCGTCACGCGGATGTCATCGATGTAGATCACGCCGGCGCCATCCGGAGTCGGATTGTCCCGGTCGCCCACGCCGATGAACAGCGTCTTGACCCTGGTTTCATTCACGCCGAACTCGGTCAGCGGGATCTTCCACTCGGTCCATTCGTTGAGGTTCACCGCCGCCGCGTCCGGATGGACAACAACGCCAATCTTGTTGCTGCTGTCCTGGATCGCAACGTAGAGATCGGCACGGTCGTTAAAGGTAAGGTCCGTTCCGATCTGCGCGACCTGCCATGCGCCCGGAGCCTCTGTGGAAGCCCCGAAGAACTCGGCGGTCGTGGTCGCGGCCGTGGTGTGGCTGGTCAAGGCCAGGCCGACCAGGACAGTAGGGTTCATAGCAATCTCCAGCGAGGACGGCTCGGTCGGATTGGCTTCCTCGATCATGGGCTCCCATGTGGTGCCATCGCTTGAGTGCTCGGCCTTGATGAGATCGCCCGTGCGAGTCAGCCGGACCCAATGAGGCAACGTGACGGCTCCCGGTTCGCTCCGTGTGCTGGTGGAAGTGCCGACGGGAAGCTCGCGATACTGCCAGCCGACGCGACCGTCCGCGGTGACATAGGCCGTCGCATTCTTGGCGTCCGCCCCGAGACCGTTGCGGATCATCACACCGGCCTTCGCCCACGGATTCGCCTCCACCACGCTGTCCACGCGGACCGTGATCGAGCCGTTGCCGTTGAGTGATTTGAAGGCATAGGTGAATTCGTCCGCCGTGCCCCAGATGTCGGCCCCGCCGGCACTCATCGTGATGGTGCCGGGCGATGTTTCCGTAAAGTCGGCCGGATTGCCCCGCACGTACAGGCTGAGTGTATCGGCACCGTTCACGGTCCAGTCCTGGGTCCCACCGAGCGGCAACTCGGCCTCGCTGTAGTACGGCGCGACGACGTTGTTGTAGTCAAGCGGCATCGACTGGTTGCCGCCATGAACGATCGTCTGCTCGGTGAATGGAGCATCGAAGTACCCGACGATCGAGCCGGTGCCATTGATCAGGCCGTCGATCCAGATTTCCCAGATGGCATCGGCGTTATCGAAATCATCCGAGTAACGCTCGAAGTCATCGACGACGA